>CAZZZE010000306.1:0-3793 GCA_964658365.1 uncultured Jatrophihabitantaceae bacterium | reverse complement strand
CCCCGCCGGGGCCGCCCCTGAGCCGCCCGCCGCGCCCCCGCGCGGTCGCTCGGTCGTGGCGTGGCTGCGCCACCTCGACCGCAGCCGGTCGGCGCCGCTGTGGCCGACGCTCGTCGCAGCCGCCAACGCACTGGTGTTCTACGTGGTGCGCCCCAACGTCAGCGATCTGCAGGCCGCGCTCGCCCGGCAGTCCAGCGCGTCGCACGGCGTCGGTCTCGGCTACTGGTTCCAGTGGTTCGGCGGGGGCTCGACCCCCGGTAACTACTCGATCATCACGCCGTACCTCTCGTCGCTGATCGGCGCGCTCGGCGTCGGCGTGCTGGCCACCGTGGCCCTCACCGTCCTCGCCCGCCGGGCCGCGGCCGGCACCGCACATGTCACCGCGGCCACCTGGGCCGCCACCCTGGCCGGGGCACTGAACATCTGGAGCGGGCGGATCCCGTTCGCCCTCGGGTGCGCGCTGGCCGTCGTCGGGGTCATCGGGGTGCGCGAGCGGCGCACCTGGCTGGCCGCGGTCGGCATCATCGGCTCGTGCTGCTGCTCGCCGGTCACCGGCGCGTTCCTGGCGTTCGCGCTCGCTGCGGTGTTCCTCGTCGAGAAGGACTACCGCCGGCTGATCTTCTGGCTGGTCGCGCTGTCCGGGGTGGCGCTGCTCGGAATCGCGCTGTTCTTCGGCAACCCCGGCCCGCAGGGGTACCCGGTGCAGTCGGCAGGCCTTGCCGCGGGGGCGGCGCTGTTCATGCTGATCGCCAAGCCGGCGCCCGCGGTGCGGGTGATCCTGTGGTGCACGGCGCTCGCCGCGCCCCTGGTCTTCGTCATCCCCAACGGGTTGGGCTCGAACTACAGCCGCCTGCCGTGGCTGTGCCTGCCCGCCCTCGTGGTCGCCACCGCCACCTCGCGACGCCGGCTCGTCGCGCTCGCGCTGGTGCCGGCCTTCGCCTGCGCGGGGTACGCCACGGTCAGCGACCTGCTGCACTCGAGCCGGCCGTCGGCCTCCGCGCAGTATTACCAGCCGCTCATCGCGCAGCTCGGCCGGGCCGGCGACCTGGTGAACCACCGGCTCGAGGTCGTCCAGGACCCGACCGTCCATACCGGCGCGTACGCGCTGCTCGGGCACGCCGCGCTGGCCGGCGGGTGGGAGACGCAGGAGCAGCACAAGCTCAACCACATCCTCGACGACTCGACGCTCGACGCCACGAGCTACAAGATCTGGCTCGACAACAACGCGGTCGGCTACGTCGCCTTCAACGTCCACGACAACACAAAGTCGCCCGAGTACGAGCTGGTCGCCGCGCAGACCCCGCCGTCCTACCTGACCCGGATCAGCACGCAGGGCGGCTGGGTGCTGTACCGCGTCGCCCACGCCAGTCCGATCGTGGCGCCCCCCGAGAGGCTGCTCACGGCCGGCCAGGCGTCGATGGTCATCTCCGTCCCGTGCGCCTGCCGGTTCGCGATCCGGGTGCGGTACTCGAAGTTCCTCATCGCCGACATCGCCGGCCGGCCGAACAGCGCCGCCAAGGTGCGTGACGACGGCTTCGGCTGGACGACGGTCACGACCCGCCGTGCCGGGACCTACACCCTGCACGGCGACCTCACCGGCCCCCTGCGCTGACCCGCCACCCCGATCAATAGCCCCGCCAGCCGGCGTCCACCGGTCTGAGCGGGTAGTCATGCGGCCAGGTCGCGGGCTCGCGCCGTGAGCCACGCGTCGACATCGCGCCGGAACTGCTCGGGTTCGCGGCGTACCAACCCGGGCCGGCGGCTCATCGTCGTGTACCCCGCTGTCACCAGCCGGGACTGCCGCCGGGTGGTCGCGTCCCGCTGCGCGGGGCTGTTCCAGTGGTGCTCGTCGCTGTCGATCTCCAGCACCGCGCGCAGCTCGCGCCACAGGAAGTCGGCGACCAGCCAGCTGCCGTCCGGCAGGTCGAGGCGGGCATTCTGCTCGAAGCTCGGGAACGCCGACCTGCGCAGGACCGCAGCAGCCCGACCCTCGGGGGCCGACCACGCGCCGGTGCCGGCGTCCAGCAGGGCCTGGCGCAGGTGGGCGCTGTGCCGCCGCGGGCCCTCGTGCAGCTCGGTCCACAGCTCGTCGAGGCTGCACAGGCCGACGCGCCGGACCTCGGCGACGAGGGCGCGGACGTCGTCGAGGCGGCTCCGCTCCAGCGCGAGGTCCGCGACTGCCCGGGCGAGCGCGGCTCGCCGCGGACCCGGGACACCGGCCGCTCCGGGCATCCGGTCCGTGCGCCGGATACGCACCCACCCGGTCGGGCGGACCCGGTAGCTGCGCGGGACGAGCAGCAGCACCTGGTCCGGGCGCGTGACGGTTCGCAGCCCGAGGTCGGCGAGGGCGGCGCCGGAGGTCAGCAGCGCCTCCGGGCCGGCGAAGGGTCAACGCAGCGTCGAGCCGGTCGGCCCAGGTCAGGGTGTTGCCGGTCAGGTATGTACGCGGCAGGACGAGGTGCCACCGGCGCGTCGCGACCCGGTGGGCGATCCCGTGGCGGGTGAACCCCCTGCGAGGGCCTCGCTCCTGCCCAGCACCCGCGGCACGTCGTCGGGTCCGGGCAGGTGGTCGGGCAGCGGGTCCGGCATGCCCGCCATGCTCGTCGCAGCGCCGGCCCCGACGCTGACGGATCCGTCCGCCTGGGGACAGCCTCCGTCGGCTGTGGACAGCGTCCAGGACGCCCCGCGCAGTCCGGTCAGGAGCGGCTGAAGGGGGTATTCATGCGCGGCGGGTGGGCCAGGTCACACCCGAGGCGGGAACTTGAGCGGCATCGACTCAGTTCTCTTGACATCAGCGCGATCGGCCGAGCAGCATCGGCCGCGCAGCGCTGAACTGTTCGACACCACAGGCCTACCCCTAGAAGGAGCACCAGACATGGCACGAGCGGTCGGTATCGACCTCGGAACCACCAACTCCGCCGTCGCCGTTCTCAGCGGCGGCGAGCCGGAGGTCATCGCGAACGCCGAAGGCGCGCGGACCACGCCCAGCGTCGTCGCGTTCGCCAAGAACGGCGAGGTCCTGGTCGGCGAGGTCGCCAAGCGCCAGGCGGTGACGAACGTCGATCGCACGATCCGTTCCGTCAAGCGCCACATCGGCGAGGGCGACTGGTCGGTCAAGATCGACGGCAAGAACTACACCCCGCAGGAGATCAGCGCGCGCGTGCTGCAGAAGCTCAAGCGCGACGCCGAGTCCTACCTCGGCGAGGACGTCACCGACGCGGTCATCACCGTCCCGGCCTACTTCAGCGACGCCCAGCGCCAGGCCACCAAGGAGGCCGGCACGATCGCGGGCCTGAACGTCCTGCGCATCGTCAACGAGCCGACCGCAGCCGCGCTCGCCTACGGCCTGGACAAGGGCGAGTCCGAGCAGACCATCCTCGTCTTCGACCTCGGCGGCGGCACCTTCGACGTCTCGCTGCTCGAGATCGGCGACGGCGTCATCGAGGTCAAGGCCACCAACGGCGACAACCACCTCGGTGGCGACGACTGGGACCAGCGCATCGTCGACTGGCTGGTCGACAAGTTCCGCAGCGGGCACGGCATCGACCTGACCAAGGACAAGATGGCCATGCAGCGCCTGCGCGAGGCGGCCGAGAAGGCCAAGATCGAGCTGTCGGCGAGTGCGAGCACCGGTATCAACCTGCCCTACATCACCCAGGACGCCGAGAAGAACCCGCTTTTCCTGGACGAGACGCTCTCGCGTGCCGAGTTCCAGAAGATCACTTCGGATCTCCTCGAGCGCACCAAGGCGCCGTTCCAGAACGTCGTCAAGGACGCCGGCATCAGCGTCAGC
>CAZZZE010000305.1:0-3794 GCA_964658365.1 uncultured Jatrophihabitantaceae bacterium | reverse complement strand
CGACGCGAGCGCGCACCAGTGGCGCGCCGCGCTCGACGCCGGGATGCCCGTCGTCCACGACGGCGGGTTCACCGAGGTCGAGCCGGGCACCGCCACCGCGCTGATCGTCCTGCCGGCCGACCGCGGCAGACTCTCGGCATGACCTCCTGGACGGTGCCCATCCCGTCGTCGCCCACGGGCCCGCTCACCGGCGCGGACCGGCCGATGCTCGAGGCCTACCTGGCCTGGCAGCGCAGCACGCTGCACAACATCTGCGCCGGCCTCACCGGCGAGCAGCTGGCGCGGCGTCCGGTTGCGACGTCGGCGCTGTCGCTGCAGGGTTTGCTGCGCCACCTCGCGAAGGTCGAGCGAATCTGGTTCCGCATCCGCGTGCCGGGCTCCGGTCTCGAGCCGCTGTTCGACCCGGCCCTGGGCAAGGACCACGACTTCGAGGCCACCGACCCCGACCGCGCGGCGGACGATCTCGACCTCTGGTTGAGCGAGAGCCGGTTGGCGGTCGAGGCAGTCCGCGACCTGCCCTTCGAGCACACCTTCGACAACCACGGCGAGCCGATGTCGCTGCGCATGGTGCACGTGCACATGATCGGCGAGTACGCGCGGCACAACGGCCACGCCGACCTGCTGCGCGAGGCGATCGACGGCGAAACCGGTCGCTGACCCGACCACACTGGGCGTATGCACACCCACGGGGACTACCAGCTCGACGACGTCCGGGAGCGCCTCGACGTCGACGTCATCTGGAGCTTCCTGTCGACCGAGGCGTACTGGGCGCGCTGGCGGACGCGGGCCGACGTCGAGGGGCAGGTCGCGAGCGCGTGGCGGGTCGTCGGTGCGTACGCGCCGGGCGGGGAGCAGGTGGCCTTCGCCCGCGCGTGGTCGGACGGCGTGACGAGCGTCTACCTCGGTGACGTCTTCGTCGTCCCGGCACACCGTGGGCGCGGGGTGGGCGTCGCCGTGGTCGAGGAGATGATCGAGCGTGGGCCGGGCGCACACCTGCGCTGGATGCTGCACACCGCCGACGCGCACGCGCTGTACGCACGGTTCGGCTTCGCGCCGCCGGATCACCGCTACCTGGAGCGCCCGCGTCAGAGCAGCGATTCGTAGAGCTCGACCGTCCGGTGGGCGATCGTGTCCCAGCCGAACTCGTGCACCGCTCGGTCGCGCCCGGCCAGCCCCATGGCTGTGGCGCGGACCGGGTCGGCGCAGACCGCGTTGACCGCTGCGGCCAGCCCCGCTTCGAACTCGTCGGAAGGTACCGAGTGGTACGGCACGAGCAGGCCGGTGCGGCCGTCGGCCACGACCTCCGGGATGCCGCCGACGGCGCTGGCCACCACCGCCGTCTCGCAGGCCATCGCCTCGAGGTTGACGATGCCGAGCGGTTCGTAGACCGACGGGCAGACGAACACCGTCGCATGGGTGAGCAGCTCGGCGAGCTCGGTACGCGGCACCATGTCGCGGATCCACACCACCCCGGAGCGGGACTCGGCCAGCTTCGCGACGGACGACGCGATCTCGGCGGCGATCTCGGGGGTGTCGGGGGCGCCGGCGCACAGCACCAGCTGGACGTCCGGGTCGAACTGCTCGGCCGCTCGCAGCAGGTGGTCGAGCCCCTTCTGCCGGGTGATCCGGCCGACGAAGATCGCGAACGGACGGTCGGTGTCGATGCCGTGGCGGGCCAGAGCGTCGTCGGACGTCGCCGGCGCGTACAGCTCGGTGTCGATGCCGTTGTGGATGACGTGCACCCTGGCCGGGTCGACGAAGGGGTAGGCGTGCAGGACGTCGGCCCGCATGCCGTAGGAGACGGCGACGATCGCGTCGGCGGTCTCGTAGCCCTGCCGCTCGGCCCAGGACGAGATGCGGTAGCCGCCGCCGAGCTGCTCGGCTTTCCACGGGCGCTGCGGTTCGAGCGAGTGCGCGCTCAGCACGTGCGGGACGCCGTGCAGCTGCGCGCCCAGGACGCCGGCCAGGTTGGCGTACCAGGTGTGCGAGTGCAGGACGTCGGCGCCGGCGACGCCGGCGGCGATCTCGAGGTCGACACCCAGCGTGCTCAGGGCGCTGTTGGCCTCGGCCAGTCCGGCCGGGGTGCGGTAGGCGCGGACGCCGGGCTCGTCGCGCGGCGAGCCGAAGCAGTGGACGTCGACGTCGACGAGCCGGCGCAGCTCGCGGACGAGGAACTCGACGTGCACCCCGGCGCCGCCGTAGACCTCCGGTGGGTACTCACGTGACAGCACAGCCACTCGCATGGGGAAGACGTTAGTGGGAAGCCACGGATTGGGGCGGCGACTGCGCCCTGGGGACTAGGGTTGCGATATGGCGCGTGAGCCACGAGTTCTGGGTATCGTTCTCGCCGGCGGCGAGGGCAAGCGCCTCTGGCCGTTGACCGCCGACCGCGCGAAGCCGGCCGTGCCATTCGGCGGCAACTACCGGCTCATCGACTTCGTGCTGTCGAACCTGGTCAACGCCAAGTACCTGCGCATCTGCGTGCTGACGCAGTACAAGTCTCACTCGCTCGACCGGCACATCACCACGACTTGGCGCATGTCGACGGCGCTGGGTGACTACATCACGCCGGTGCCGGCCCAGCAGCGGCTCGGCCCCCGCTGGTACACCGGCAGTGCCGACGCCATCCTGCAGTCGGCCAACCTGATCTACGACGACAAGCCCGACTACATCATCGTCTTCGGCGCCGACCACGTGTACCGCATGGACCCGCGTCAGATGGTGGAACAGCACGTCGAGTCCGGCGCCGGGGCCACCGTCGCCGGCATCCGGGTGCCGCGCAGCGAGGCCAGCGCGTTCGGCGTCATCGACGCCGACCCCGACCGGCGCATCATCGACTTCCTCGAGAAGCCGGCGGAGCCACCAGGCCTGCCCGACAGCCCGGACGAGACCTACGCCTCGATGGGCAACTACGTGTTCACCACCGACGCGCTGCTGCAGGCGTTGAAGGAGGACGCCAGCGACGAGCAGTCGGTGCACGACATGGGCACCAACATCATGCCGATGATGGTGAAGAAGGGCGACGCGTACGTCTACGACTTCGCCGACAACGACGTGCCCGGCGCCGAGGACCGCGATCACGGCTATTGGCGCGACGTCGGATCCATCGACGCCTACTACGAGGCGCACATGGACCTCGTCGCCGTCCACCCGATCTTCAACCTCTACAACCAGCGTTGGCCCATCTACACCTACCACCCGCAGCTGCCGCCGGCGAAGTTCGTCGAGGGCGGGATCGCGCAAGAGTCGATGGTTGGATCGGGCGCCATCGTCGCCGGAGCCACCGTGCGGCACAGCGTCATCGCCTCGAACGTCCGGCTCGCCGCCGGTGCGTACGTCGAGGGCTCGGTGCTCATGGAAGGCGTGCAGATCGGCCGGGGTGCCGTGGTGCGCCGGGCGATCCTCGACAAGGACGTCGTCGTGCCCGAGGGCGCGCACATCGGGCTCGAGCCCGACCTCGACCGCTCGCGCTACCACGTGTCGGCCGGGGGCATCGTGGTGCTCGGCAAGAACCAGCTCGCCCTGCCGTAGCGCTCACCGCTTCCCCACCGCCGTGGTCGCTATTCGGCGGCCGCGCAGCGACCAGGCGGGTGGGGAAGGCGGGCGGGGTGTCTACGCTCCCCGTGTGCTGACTGAGTCGGTCGGATGGGACGCCGCGCCGGCGGTTGCGCGGTGGGCGGGCCTGCGTGCGCTGGACGGCGACACGAGCGCCGACGCTTGCGTCGTCGGGCTCGGCGCATCGGGCCTCTCGGCGGTCGAGGCGCTGGTCGAGCGCGGGCTGTCGGTCGTCGGCG
>CAZZZE010000304.1:0-3798 GCA_964658365.1 uncultured Jatrophihabitantaceae bacterium | reverse complement strand
TCAAGCGCGCTTGCGGTAGGCGCGCAGGGCCAGCGGGACGAACACGATCAGCAGGCCGGCCATCCACGCGACGGTCCACTCCAGGTTGTGGGCGATGGGTCCGCCGAGCATGAGCCCGCGGACGGTGCCGACGAGGTGCGAGATCGGGTTGACCTTGACGAACGCCTGCAGCCAGCCCGGCATCGTCGAGGTCGACACGAAGGTGTTGCTGCCGAAGGACAGCGGCAGCACGAGCAGGAACATGATGCCCTGCACCGCGCCGGGCGTGCGCACGAGCATGCCCACCCATACCGAGACCCAGCAGAAGCAGAGCGCGAAGCCCAGGACGAGGGCGACGGCGGCGAGTGCCGACCACGCGTCGGTGGTCACGCGGAAGCCGATGAGGTAGCCGAAGCCGATGAACATGGCCAGCAGGATGAGGTAGCGGAAGAAGTCGGCGAGCACGGCGCCGACGAGCGGCGCCGACCGGGCGATGGGCAGCGACCGGAACCGGTCGAAGATGCCCTTCTCGATGTCGGCGTTGAGGTTCTGGCCCAGCGCGATGCTGCCCAGCGCCACCTGCTGGCCGATCAGGCCGGGGAGCAGGAACTGCAGGTAGTCGTGCTGCGAGCCGCCGGAGATCGCGCCGCCGAAGACGTAGGTGAACAGCAGCAGGAAGATCACCGGCTGCAGCGTCACGTCGATGAGCTGCTCGGGCGTGCGCATCGTCTTGATCAGGTTGCGCTTGGCCAGGACGAGGACGTGGCGCACGGTGCGCAAGCTCGGCGGTGTGCTGGTATCGGCTGCGGCCGGCATGGTGCCCGGCGGTGCCGTCATGGTGGTTGTCACGCGGCGCTCTCCCTTTCCGGAGTGTGCTCGTCGGAGGTGGTGTCGGGGCGCCCGGTGAGGGTGAAGAAGACCTCGTCGAGCGTCGGCAGGTGCAGCGACAGCTCGGTGACCGCGATGCCGGCGGCGTGCAGGCCGGCGACGGCCGCGGGCAACACGTCCTCGGCGCTGACCCGCACGGAGAGGGTGTCGCGCCCGTGCGCCTCGGCCGGCGAGCCGGAGATCGTCTCCAGCAACTGCCCGAGGTCGGCCAGCCGGGCCGGGTCGGTCGGGCGAACGGTGAGGCGTTGGCCGCCGACGATCTGCTTGAGGCCCAGCGGAGTGTCGTGGGCGATGACCCGGCCGTGGTCGATGACCGAGATCTGGTCGGCCAGCGCGTCGGCCTCGTCGAGGTACTGGGTGGTCAGCAGCACGGTCGATCCCTCGGTGACGAGGTTGCGGACGACGTCCCACATCGCCTCGCGCTTAGACGGGTCGAGCCCGGTGGTGGGCTCGTCGAGGAAGATGACGGCCGGGCGGCCGACGAGCGAGGCGGCGAGGTCGAGGCGACGGCGCATGCCGCCGGAGTAGGTCTTGGCGACCCGCTCGGCGGCGTCGCCGAGCTCGAACCAGTCGAGCAGTTCGTGCGCGCGCCGGGTCGCCTCGGCGGCTCGAAGGTCGAGCAGCTGGCCGATCATCCGCAAGTTCTGCAGGCCGGTGAGGTCATCGTCGACGCTGGCGAACTGGCCGGTGAGCCCGACCGACTGGCGCACCTTCACCGGGTCTCTCGCGACGTCGTAGCCGGCGACCCGCGCGGTGCCGGAATCGGCTTTCAGCAAGGTGGCCAGGATGCGCACGGCGGTGGTCTTGCCGGCCCCGTTGGGGCCCAGGACGCCGAGCACGCTGCCCTCCCGGGCGGCGAGGTCGATGCCGGCCAGGGCCTGCGTGGCGTTGGATCCCTTGCCGAAGCGCTTGGTGAGGCCGATGGCCTCGATGGCGTTGGTCATGTCCGTCACCTTGCCCTGTCGTGCTGACAGCGCACGTGCACGGCGCTGGCACCGGCTGGCACACCCGTCGTTACGCTGCCAGGTATGCCTCGCCCCGACGCCCGCGCCGCCGACCAACTCCGCCCCGTGACCATCACCCGCGACTGGCAGAAGTACGCCGAGGGCTCGGCGCTGGTCGAGTTCGGCGACACCAAGGTGCTCTGCTCCGCGTCGGTGCAGCAGGGCGTCCCGCGCTGGCGCAGGGGCAGCGGGCTGGGCTGGGTCACGGCCGAGTACGCGATGCTGCCGCGCGCCACGTTCACCCGCAACGACCGCGAGTCGGTCAAGGGCAAGATCGGTGGACGGACGCACGAGATCTCGCGGCTGATCGGCCGCTCCCTGCGCGCGGCCATCGACCTGTCGGCGCTGGGCGAGAACTCGATCTCCATCGACTGCGATGTGCTGCAGGCCGACGGCGGCACCCGCACCGCCGCGATCACCGGCGCCTACGTCGCGCTCGCCGACGCGGTGTCCTGGCTGCGCGAGAAGGGCTCGCTCGCACAGCCGGAGCCGTTGATCAACACCGTGGCGGCGGTG
Organism: uncultured Jatrophihabitantaceae bacterium; assembly: GCA_964658365.1. GTDB lineage: Bacteria > Actinomycetota > Actinomycetes > Mycobacteriales > Jatrophihabitantaceae > Jatrophihabitans. Next base: position 1,411 of record CAZZZE010000304.1, on the reverse strand, counting down.
TCGGTCGGCGTCATCGACGGCGAACCGCGCCTCGACCTCATGTACCTCGAGGACGTCCGCGCCGAGACCGACATGAATGTCGTGGTGACCGGCACGGGCGACTTCGTCGAGGTGCAGGGCACCGCCGAGGGCGTGCCCTTCCGCCGCGACGAACTCGACGCGCTGCTCGACCTCGCGGTGGGCGGTTGCGCCGAGCTGTCGCGGCTGCAGAGCGAAGCGCTCGCCCGGTGAGGGTGCTGCTCGCGAGCCGGAACGCGAAGAAGCTCGTCGAGCTGCGCCGCATCCTCGCCCCCAGCCTGCCCGATCTCGTCGTGCTCGGCCTCGACGACGTCGCGCCATACCCTGAGGTACCCGAGTCCGGCGCGACCTTCGCCGAGAACGCGCTCATCAAGGCGCGTGAGGGGTTTGCGCGAACCGGGTTGCCCACCGTCGCCGACGATTCCGGGCTGACGGTCGACGCGTTGAACGGGATGCCCGGGGTGCTGTCCGCACGGTGGGCCGGTGCCCACGGCGACGACGAGGCCAACCTGCGGCTGGTGCTCTCGCAGGTGGCCGACGTTCCCGACGACCGGCTCGGCGCGGCGTTCGCGTGCGCGGTGGCCTACGTCGACGGCACCGGCGAGATCGTTGTCGACGGCCGGATGCCGGGGCGGCTCGTGCGCGAACCCCGCGGCGACAACGGGTTCGGCTACGACCCGATCTTCGTCCCCGACGGCTTCACGGCCACGAGCGCCGAGCTCGAGCCGTCGGTGAAGGACGGCATCAGTCACCGCGGTAGCGCGTTGCGGGCGCTGGCCGAGCGGCTGGCCACGCTCAGCCGAGGCTGACCAGCTCGTCGATGTCGTCGCTCGGCAGCCGGCCGTCGGACCACGCCGAGACCGAGATCTCGAGCAGCTCGACCGCCGCCCCGTAGTTCGACAGGAAGGCGGTGTCGGCGGCGTCGCGGCCGGTGGCGATGCGGACGAGGCCGGGGCGCGGCGCGAGCAGGGTGGCGTCGACGACGTACCACCGGTCGTCGATGGCCGCCTCGACGACGGCGTGGAAGTCCATCGGGTCGAGGCCGGGCGCGTACACCGCGGCGAGGCGCGCCGGCACGTCGCGAGCCCGCAGCAGCGCGGTGACCAGGTGGGCGTAGTCGCGGCACACCCCGCGGCGCTGCAGCATCGTGTCGACGGCGCCGTCGGTGGGCTGGCTGCTGCCCGGCACGTACTCGAGCCGGGCGCCGACCCACGACGACACGGCGTCGAGCAGCTCGCGGTGATCGGTGACGCCGGCGAACTCGGCACGGGCCACCGCCTCCAGGCGGTCGGACTCTGCGTAGCGGCTCGGCCGCAGGAATTGCAGGCGGTCGCTGGGCGTAGCGATCGGCGGCGCCGCGCGGCCGGTGACGGTCGCGCGGTAGTCGACGGTG
>CAZZZE010000303.1:0-3801 GCA_964658365.1 uncultured Jatrophihabitantaceae bacterium | reverse complement strand
CCATGCCGCTGGGCTGGTACGAAGTCCTGCTGCACCTGGTCGAGGCCCCGGACCGGCGGCTGCGGATGGCCGAACTCGCCGACGGGCTGCTGATGTCACGATCCGGACTGACCCGGATGGTCGACCGGCTGCAGGCCGCGGGGTGGGTGCGTCGCGAGCCGGCGCCCGGTGACGCCCGCGGCCTGTACACCGTCCTGACCCGTGCAGGTTTCGACGCGCTGCGCGCGGCGGCGCCCGTGCACCTGGCCGGCGTGCGCGACCACTTCCTGGTGAACTTCACCGACGAGGAGTTGCGTCAGCTCGGCTCGCTGATGAGCCGGGTCGCCGCCCTCCCACCGGGGGACTGACGCGCTGATTCCCAGGTGATCAAGAGCAGGACATGCAGGTCAGGGCCGTCATTTCGCGCTCTTGATCACCGGAGGTCGGCGGGCGGGTCACTCGTCGCGGTCGTCGTCGCGGTCGCGGCGGGCGAGTTCCGAGCGCAGGAAGTCACGGGTCGCGACCTCGCCGAGGGCCATCCGGATGGCCGCGATCTCGCGGGCGAGGTAGTCGAGGTCGGCCTTGGACGAGCGCGCCTCCTCGCGGTCGGCGTCGAGGTTGACGCGGTCGCGGTCGTCCTGGCGGTTCTGCGCGAGCAGGATCAGCGGTGCCGCGTAGGCCGCCTGCAGCGACAGGATCAGCGTCAGGAAGGTGAAGGTGTAGGGGTCGAAGTGCCCGATGCCCGGGACGGTGTTGACGACGATCCAGATCAGGATGAGCACCGACTGGTACACCAGATAGCGCCCGGTGCCCAGGAAGCGGGCGATCCGCTCGGTCGAGCGGCCGAAGGCCTCCGCGTCGTACTGGAAGCGGGGTCCGCGCCGCTCGACGCGGGGCTGGTCCAAGCGGGCGCGGGAGTCAGCCACGAGCCGGCTCCTCGTCCTCGTCGCGCTCGCGCCAGCCCTCGGGCAGCAGGTGATCGAGCACGTCGTCGACGGCGACCGCCCCGAGCAACCGGTCGTGCTCGTCGGTGATCGGCACGGCCACGAGGTTGTAGGTCGCCATGTGCCGGGTGACCTCGTCGAGCGGGGCGCCCGCGCGCAGCGCGCCGACGCTGTTGTCGCACAGCCCGCTCACCAGCGCCGACGGCGGCTCGCGCAGCAGCCGCTGGATGTGCACGGTGCCCAGGAAGCGGCCGGTCGGCGTGCCCGCCGGCGGGCGGACGACGTAGATCTGCGAGGCCACCGCGGGGGACAGCTCCGGGTGCCGCGCGCGGGCCAGTGCCTCGGCGACCGTCGCGTCGGGCAGGCAGATGATCGGCTCGGAGGTCATCAGACCCCCGGCGGTGTAGTCCTCGTAGGTCATCAGCCGGCGCACCGGAGCAGCCTCGGCAGGTTCCATGAGCTGGAGCAGGCGCTCCTGGTCGTCCTGCGCCATCTCGCCGAGCAGGTCGGCGGCGTCGTCGTCGTCCATGGCCTCGAGGACGTCGGCGGCGCGTTCGTCGGCGAACTGGCTCAGCAGCGACACCTGCTCGTCCTCGGGCAGCTCCTGCAGGACGTCGGCCAGCCGGTCGTCGTCGAGCGCTGCGGCGACCTCGAGGCGGCGCTTCTCGGGCATCTCGAGCAGGGCGGTGGCGACGTCGGCCGCGCGCAGGTCGGACAGCATGGCGACGACGGTGTCGGTGCCCTGCCGGGACTCCTGCAGCGCCAGCCCGTCGACCTCGTTCCAGTCCAGCTGCGACAGCTGGCCGCGGCGCCGGGTCAGCCGAGCGGTCTGGACGCGCACGGCCAGGCGGGTGATGACCCAGTCGCGGTTGCGATTCGGTTCCATCCCGGCGTCGACGACGGTGGCTGCTGCCTTCGTCTCGCGGATCGTCACCGTCCGGTCGAGCAGTTCGGTGAGGACGAGCAGCTCGTTCGCGCGCCGCTCGAACCGCTTCATGTTGACCGTGCCCGAGGACAGCACGACCTGGGCCGGCTCGATGCGGGTCACCCGGCCCATGGGCACGAAGATGCGGTGCCGCTGGCCCAGCTCGACGACCAACCCGAGTACCCGCGGCGGCTGCCGGTCGACGCGCAGCATGGTGACCGCGTCACGGACCTTGCCGATCTGCTCCCCGCCGGGGTCGAAGACGTCGATGCCGGCGAGCCGGGCCACGAACACCCGCGCGCTCATCGTTGGCCCCGGTTCGTCACGCCAAGAGGTTAGTCGGTGGGGGCTGAGTGCAGCGCGGCGATGGCGTCGGCGATCGCCAACGTGCGCTGGGCGCTGTCGACGTGCAGGTTCTCGATCATCCGACCGTTGTAGGTGACGACACCGGTTCCCGCGCCGGCCTCCCACGCGGCGAGGATGCCGCGCGCGTCGTCGACCGCCTGCGCCGACGGCGCGAACTCGGTGTTGGCGATGTCGACCTGCCTCGGGTGGATGACCGTCTTGCCGTCGAACCCGAACTCCCGGCCCTGCCGGCACTCGGCGGTGAACCCCTCGGCGTCCTGCACGTCGTTGTAGACGCCGTCGAGGATGGCGATACCCGCCGAGCGGGCGGCCAGCAGCGCCAGCGACAGTGCGGTGAGCACGGGCGCCCGGCCGGGGGTGTGCTCGGCATAGAGCTCCTTGACCAGGTCGTTGGTGCCCAGGACGAAGCAGACCAACCGCGGCGAGGCGGTGGCGATGTCCGCGGCGTGCAGGATCGCCACCGGGGTCTCGATCATCGCCCAGAGCTTGGTGTGCTCGGGCGCGCCGGCCCACTCGAGGGCGGTGGCCAACCCGCGTACCTGCTCGGCGCTGTTGACCTTGGGCACCAGCACCGCGTCGGGGCCGGCCTGCGCCGCGGCGACGAGGTCGGCGGCATGCCATTGCGTGCCGATGCCGTTGATCCGGATGATCAGCTCGCGCGTGCCGTACGCGCCGCTGGACGCAGCGGCCACCGCAGCCGCGCGGGCGTCGGCCTTGGCGTCGGGCGCGACCGCGTCCTCGAGGTCGAAGATGATGCCGTCGCAGGGCAGGCCCTTGGCCTTCTCGAGCGCCTTGGCGTTGGAGCTCGGCATGTAGAGCACCGAGCGCCGCGCGCGGAACTCGGCGCTCATGCGGGGGTGTCGATCGCGTCGTACTGCTGCTTCAACCCGGGGTCGACGGCGGCCAGCCGCTCGGCGAGGTCGACCATGACGAGGCACTGCTTGAGCGAGGCGTCGTCCTCCATCTTGCCGTCGAGCATCACCGCACCCGTGCCGTCGCCCATCGCCGCGACCACGCGCCGCGCGTGCGCGACGTCCTCGACGCTCGGGCTGAACACTTTGTTGGCGATCGCGATCTGCTTCGGGTGCAGGCTCCACGCGCCGACACAGCCGAGCAGGAACGCGTTGCGGAACTGGTCCTCGCAGGCCACGACGTCGGTGATGTCGCCGAACGGGCCGTAGTGGGCGTAGATGCCGTGCATCGCGCACGCGTCGACCATGCGCGCGATCGTGTAGTGCCAGAGGTCCTGCTGGTACGTGGCACGCGGCGCGTCGTCGCTGGTCGGGTCCTGGCGCACCAGGTAGCCCGGGTGGCCGCCGCCCACCCGCGTGGTCTTCATCCGCCGGTCAGCGGCCAGGTCGGCCGGGCCGAGCGACAGTCCCTGCATGCGCGGCGAGGCGCCGCAGATCTCCTCGACGTTGGCCACGCCGCGCGCCGTCTCGAGGATCGCGTGCACCAGGATCGGCCGCTGCAGCTCGGCCTTCGCCTCGAGCTGGGCCAGCAGCCGGTCGACGTAGTGGATGTCCTCGGCACCCTGCACCTTCGGCACCATGATCACGTCGAGTTTGTCGCCGATCTCGGTGACGA
>CAZZZE010000302.1:0-3811 GCA_964658365.1 uncultured Jatrophihabitantaceae bacterium | reverse complement strand
CCGACGGTCAGGAAGATCTTCTGCCAGAACCGCGACATCTTGACCAGGATGGTGGCGTTGACGACCGCGTTGTCGAAGGACAGCGAGATCTCCAGGATGGCCAGGATCGCCACCAGGGCCAGACCGGTCCCGGAGTCGTAGAGGAAGCCGAGGACGAGGCCGATGGCCGCGATGGCCAGCGACCACCCGAAGGTTCTAAAAAACACGGGGAACACCCATCTGTGAGCCTCAGCCGACGTTCACGCCGAAGTCCAGGGCGATGCCCCGGAGGCCGGTGCTGTAGCCCTGGCCCACGGCGCGGAACTTCCAGTCGGCGCCGTTGCGGTACAGCTCCCCGAAGATCATCGCCGTCTCGGTCGAGGCGTCCTCGGACAGGTCGTAGCGGGTGATCTCGGCATTGTCGGCCTGGTTGACGACGCGGATGTAGGCGTTGCGGACCTGACCGAAGGACTGTTGGCGGGTCTCGGCGTCGTAGATCGACACCGTGACGACGACCCGGTCGATCTCTGGTGGCACCGCGGCGAGGTTGACCTTGATCTCCTCGTCGTCGCCCTCACCCTCGCCGGTGAGATTGTCCCCGAGGTGCTCGACCGAGCCGTCGGGTGAGGTCAGGTTGTTGAAGAACACGAAGTGCGCGTCCGAGAGGATCTTGCCGGACGTCCCGAGCATCAGCGCCGAGGCGTCGAGGTCGAAGTCGGCCCCGCTGGTGGTCCGGGCGTCCCAGCCCAGGCCGACGAGCACCGCGGTGAGCCCGGGCGCCTCCTTCGTCAGCGAGACGTTGCCGCCCTTGCTCAAACTCACGCTCATGCCGGTGTCCTTTCGCTCTGTGGTGTCAACGTCCTACCCCTGCGCGGAGGTTCCGCAGGTCAGACGTGGACGCCGAAGTCCCGGGCGATGCCGGCCAGGCCGACCCTAGCCGCCCGTTCGGTGTTCAGTCGTTCCGGATCACTGCGCACGACACGGTCTTGCTGGCCGGGTTGTACGCCCAGCCGACGGCGTACGAGCGCGCCGAGTCGCTGAGCAGGTCGTCGGAGGAGTGGAACCCGGTGACGCCCTTGACGACGGCCGAACCGCTGAGATCGTCGACCCGCACCCAGACGAAGCTGCTCGGGCAGGTGTCGCCCTCGGTGAGGGCGCACCGCTGCGCGGCCTGGCTCGAGGTCGTGGGCACCGCCTTGCGGCCGTGCTGGGCGCGGTAGGCGTTGATCGCGCGCATCGCGCCGCCGACGTCGCCCTGAACCGCACAGGTCTTGTTTCCCGGGCACGAGGGCTTGGGCACCACGCCGCTCGACGTGCCCGTGCCCGTCGCGCCGCTCGACGTGCCCGTGGCCGACGTGCGCGGCGCGGGCCGGCTCGAGGACCCCGACGGCGCAGCGGACGTGGCGACGGGCAGGGTGTCGTCGGCGCTGGGGTCGGAGCTGCCGGAGGAGCTCTTGAACAGCGTCAGGCTCAGCAGGACGAACAGCCCCGCGACCACGGCGAGCATGGCCAGCAGCCAGGCGGCCCGCTTGCGGATCTCGGACTCCGCCCGCTCCTCGTCATCGACACTCACCGCACCAGTATCGCCGGACCGCCCTGGGCGGTACCTCATCCCGTCGAGCGAGTCGTCAGCTCGACGCTCTTGTGAGGCGTGCCTTACTGAGGTTAGGCTACCCATCACCTGATCGGACGGCGTCGAGGAGAAACCGCGTGTACGTGTGCATCTGTCACGCCGTCACCGACAGCCAGATCGAGCACGCTGTCGACTCGGGCGCCGACACCCTCGAACAGGTCGCCCTCGACACGAGGGCCGGTGCGAGCTGCGGCACCTGCCACGACCAGATCGAGGAGCTCATCGAGAGCCGCTGCGGCACCTGCCCGCTGGCCCGCCTCGTCGCCTGACCCCTAGCGATAGGGTCTGCCTCATGCGTGGCGACGAGCAGGTTCTCGAGTTCCTCAACGAGCAGTTGAGTGCCGAATTGACCGCGATCAACCAGTACTTCCTGCACGCGAAGATGCAGGAGAACTTCGGCTGGGTGAAGCTCGCGGCCTACACCCGTTCGGAGTCGATGGACGAGATGTGGCACGCCGAGGTGCTCACCGACCGCATCCTGTTCCTCGAGGGCCTGCCCAACTACCAGCGCATCTTCCCGCTGCGCATCGGGCAGACGGTCCGCGAGATGTTCGTCGCCGACATGGCCGTCGAGGTCGACGCCATCGAACGGCTGCGCCGCGGCGCCGAGCACATGCGTTCGGTGCACGACATCACCAGCTGCAAGCTGTTCGAGGACATCCTCGCCGACGAGGAGCAGCACATCGACTACCTCGAGACCCAGCTCGCGCTTCTCGACCAGGTCGGCGAGCAGCTCTACCTCGCGCAGCAACTGGAGCAGCCCAGCAGCTGACGCCGGCTAGAACCTGAGCTGGCACCACACCGACTTACCGGTGGGCGTCGGCCGGGTGCCCCAGCGATCGCTGAGCAGCGACACGATCATCAGCCCGCGGCCGTGGTTGTCGCTCGGCGCGGCGCGACGCAGCTGCGGCGCCCTGACCGCGCCGTCGTAGACCTCGACCAGCAGGCGGCGACCGCCCTTGCGCACCCGCAACTGAACCGGCGCCTCGCCGTGCAGGACGGCGTTGGTGACCAGCTCGCTGACGATGAGGCGGACGTCCTCGACGAAGGAGTCGTCGCCACCCCACTCCTTCACGCACGATGCCGCCCGGTCGCGTGCCGGCCCCACCTCGGCCAGGTCCGCGGGGACGTCCTGGACGATCACCCGGTCGTCGCTGGCGCGATCCGACACCCGGGCCACGAGCAACGCGACGTCGTCGTCCGGACCGCCGGGCAGCAGCGCGTCGGTGAGGTACGCCGGCACGGCCTCGAGGTCGGCCGGGGCGGCGAGCAGCAGGGCGGCCAGCTCGTCGATGCCGTCGTCGACGTCGTGACCGCGCCGCTCGACGAGGCCGTCGGTGTAGAGCGCCAGCAGCGAGCCGGCCGGCAGGGTGATGGTCTCCGGCGGCGACGACCCGCGCCGCGTCCCGAGTGGCGGCCCGCCCGCGGTCAGGCGGCGGACGGGCTCACCGGGCAGCACCAGCAGCGGCGGCAGGTGCCCGGCGTTGGCGTAGGTGAACGACTGGTCGGTGGGGTCGTAGACCGCGTACACGCACGTGACGATCATGTCCGCGCGGATGTCGCGGACGGCGTCGTCGAGCAGCTGCAGCAGGACGTCGGGGGCGAGCTCGATACGCGCATAGGCCCGCACCGTCGCCCGCAGCTGGCCCATGACCGTGGCGGCCTGGATGCCGCGCCCCATCACGTCACCGAGCACGAACGCCGTGCGCCCGGCGTCGAGGTCGATGACGTCGTACCAGTCGCCGCCGACCTGGGTGCCCTCGACACCGGCGCGGTAGAACGCGGCGAGGTCGAGGTGGTCGGCCTGCAGCGTGCGCTGCGGAAGCAGGCTCTGCTGCAGCTCGTGGGCGATCTCGTGCTCGCGGGCCGCGACCTCGCGGGCCGCGGTGACCGCCTCGGCGGCGGCCTGTGCGGCGACGCGGGCCGTGACGTCCTGCACCGAGCCGCGCAGCCGCAGCGGCGAGCCGTCGTCGTCGTGGTCGACGACGGCCCGTAGCCACAGCAGCCGGTAGGAGGTCCCAGAGCCGACGCCGAACTCGAGGTCGAGATCGGTGCCGTCGGCGATGCTGGCGCGGATCGTGTCACCGACCCGCTGCTGGTCGAGGGCGCTGACCGAGCGGATGGAAATGCGCTCGCCCCGCTCGCGGGCGGCGCTCGCGTCGATGCCCGCGAGCGTGAAGAACTGCGCGGTGCCGCGCA
>CAZZZE010000301.1:0-3816 GCA_964658365.1 uncultured Jatrophihabitantaceae bacterium | reverse complement strand
CGACGTCGCGCCGAGCATGGGCGAGCTCGTCTCCGAGGCCTCCCAGCACCTGTCGACGCTCGTGCGAAGCGAGATCGAACTGGCCAAGTTGGAGCTGCGCTCGACCGTGAAGAACGCCGGCGTCGGCGCGGGAGCGTTCATCGGCGCGCTCGTCGTGCTCGTCTTCTCGCTGATCTTCGGTTTCCTCGCGCTCGCCGAGGGCCTCGCCGCCGCCGGGCTCGCGCGGTGGGTGGCTTTCCTCGTCGTGTTCGGATTGCAGCTGATCGTCGTCGGCGGGTTGGTGCTGCTCGGCATCCGCAAGATCAAGCGGGTGAAGGCCCCCCAGCGCACCATCAGCACGAGCAAGGAGACCGTCGCCTACCTACGCAACCACGGCTAGGCCCGCGCGTCGTGGGATTCGGCCCGCTACCGGGCGCGCCTGACAGCTCGTCGGTCCTGATCGACGGTCCGTGGACGCATCGGGTCGTCCGGGCCAACGGCATCGCCCTGCACGTCGCCGAGGTCGGGTCAGGTCCGTTGGTGCTGCTCGTCCACGGCTTCCCACAGTTCTGGTGGGCATGGCACCACCAGCTCGTCGAACTGGCCGAGGCCGGGTACCGCGCGGTCGCGGTCGACCTGCGCGGGTACGGCGCCAGCGACAAGCCGCCGCGCGGCTACGACTCGATGACGCTCGCCGCCGACATGGCTGCGCTCGTCACCTCGCTGGGCGAGGCGCAGGCCATGGTCGTCGGGCACGACGTCGGCGGCACGCTGGCCTGGACGATGGCCGCCCGGCACCCGCAGGTCGTCCGCAGCGCGGTGGTGCTGGGCGCGGCGCATCCGCTCGACCTGCGCGCAGCCCTGCGCCCCGGGGCATCCCCGGGGCAGCCGCACGCCTCGGCCTACGCGCTGCGGACCTTCCAGGTGCCGCGGCGGGCGGAGAACCTGCTCTCGCGGGACTCCCGCTGGGTGCGCGAGCTCTACGATCGGTGGACGGGCCCGCGCTGGCGCGGAACGCCCGGCTACCGCGCCGACGTCGAGCGCTACGCCGAGGCGATGCGCATCCATCCGGTGTCCTACTGCGCGGCCGAGCACTACCGGTGGCTGGTCCGCTCGGTTCTGCGTCCCGACGGGCGGGCGTGGGCCGCCACGATGCGCACCGCGATCACCGCGCCCGTGCTGCACCTGCACGGCGACTTCGACAGCTGCGTCCTGACCTCGACCGCGCAGGGCGCCGAGCGGCACGTCTCCGGGCCCTACGAGTGGCGACTGCTCGACGGCGTCGGGCACTTCCCGCACAACGAGGTGCCGGGGATCGTCGGCGACGAGCTCATCCGCTGGGCGAAGGCCACCCGCTGACCTTCCGGCGCTGCACGGGCCACAGCGCGGTGATCGTCCTGGTCGCGAAGGCCGGCGTCAGCCCGGCGTGCAGCCATGGGTGTCGACGGCGGCCCGGGCGCTACGCCCCGCTGCCGCTGCGGCCGCGATCTCGGTGTCGGTGAGGACGAAGCCGGTGTCGGAGGAGTCCAGGGCGGTGGCGAAGACCATGCCGAGCACGGTGCCGTCGTCGGCGAGCAGCGGGCCGCCGGAGTTGCCGCTGCGCACGACCGCACGGATCGAGTAGATCGAGCGGGTGATGCTGCCGTTGCCGTAGATGTCCGAGCCGCGGACGGTCGTCTGCGAGCGGATCCGCGCCGAGCGCACGGTGAACGGGCCGTTCTGCGGGTACCCGAGCACCGTGGCCGGATCGCCGGTGCGGCCGGGGCTCGCGGCGAAGCGCAGCACCGGAGCGTCCAGGCGCGGGGCCGACAGCACGGCGACGTCGCGGGCGGAGTCGAAGTAGACGACCTTGGCCGGCACGGTGTCGCCGCCGCCGACGTCGACGCGCACGGTGCGGGTGCCGGCGACGACGTGGGCGTTGGTGAGCAGGCGGTGCGGGGCGTAGACGAAGCCCGAGCCCTCGATGCCGCGGTCGCATTCCGGCGCCTCGCCGAGGATCTTGAACGTCGAGCGCTCGGCGGTGCGCACGCGCGCCTGCACCGCCGGCGACAGCGTGGCCGGCGGCGCGGGAACAGCCACCACCGAGGTGGAGGGCAAGTCGCCGAGCACCGGCGGGAAACCGCTCTGGTTCAGGAAGCCGCGCAACGACGAGTACAGCCCGCGGACGTCGCCGGGCACCACGCCGTTGACCGCCCGCACGATGCGCGAGTGACCGGCCTCGGTGGCGAGCGCCGGGTAGGGCGACGTGGCCAGCGGGACGGCGACCATCCAGGCGACGAGCAGCACCGACAGCACCCCGAGCACCGAGCCGACCCCGGCGTCGACGGGCCTGCCCCACGCGGGCACCAGCCGTTTGACGTGCCCGGCCAGGTAGACGCCGGCAAGCTGCCCGACGGTGGCGAGCACCAGGACGCAGACGATCGCGACCGGCACCTGCGCCCGGCCGTCGGCGACCCTCGACCCGAGCGGCTGGGCGACCTGCGCCCCGATCGCGGCACCGCCGAAGAAGCCGATGAGGGAGAACACACCCACCACGGCGCCGCTGCGGAAACCGCCGACGCCGTAGGCGATCGCGACCGCCACGATGATCAGGTCGAGTAGGTTCACGACCCCGCCGCGGGCCCCGGTTCGACGACGAGAGTGCCCGTCTGTCCCTGCTGGGTGTGGATCGAGCAGACGAACTGGAAGCGACCGGGCTTACCCGCGGTGAAGGTCACCGACGCGACGTCGCCCGCGGGGGTCAGGGGTACGGCGGCGCCGGGCAGGCCCGACACCTGGAGGTTGTGCGGCGCCCCGTTGCCGGTCGTCGTGCGGTTCACCAGGATGATCCGCACCGCGCCCGTGTGCACGACGATCGTCGACGGGTGGAAGCGCAGGTCGGCGCCGGTCAGGACGGTGATCTGCTGGACGCCGGCGACCGTCGACGCCGTGCCCGACCCGCTGTGCGGCTGCTTCTGCGCGGCCGACCTGGTGTTGCTGCACCCACTGACCGCGCCGGCGACCAGCAGGAGCGCGGCCGCGGTGGCGGCGGCAGATCCTCGGCACACCCGCATCAGCCGACCGTACCGGCGCAGGCTGAGGCACCCGCGGGCGTCACGACGTGCCCACAGCCGCGGACGTCCCGCCGTACCCGGGCAACGGCGGCAGGGCCCGGCGCACGCTGTCGTCCCACGGCCGGGCCCAGCCGGCGAGCTCGAGCAGCCGGTCGAGCAGCCCGGCCGTGAACCCCCAGACGAACAGCCCGCACGCCTCGAAGCCGGGCCGCACATTGCCCATCGGTCCCGCGACGAGGAAGCGGTTGGCCGGGTCGGCCAGCTCGGCGATCGGGACGAGCTCGACGCGCGCCACCTCGCCGGGGTCGACGGCCCGCAACGCGCCGACGTCGTGGACGTCCGGGCACCAGGCGAGCACCGGCGTGACGACGAAGCCGGTGACCGGGATGAAGATGTCCGGCAGCGCGGTGAGCACGACGACACCGTCGGCGTCGAGGCCGACCTCCTCGGTGGCCTCGCGCAGCGCGGCGGCGACGGGCGAGGCGTCGGCGGCGTCGACCGAGCCGCCGGGGAAGGCGACCTGGCCGGCGTGCTTGCGCAGATGGGACGCGCGCTCGATCAGCAGCACCGACGGCCCGGCGGGCCCCTCGGCGAACGCGATCAGCACCGCCGACGGCCGGCCCGAACCGTCCTCGGGGGGCAGGTACTGCGAGAGGTCGTGGCCGGTGATGTCGCCGGCACGGGTCGCGAGCGGCGCGAGCCATCCGGGCACCGCGGTCATGAAGCGAGTCTCATGAAGCGAGCATCTGCGCTTCGCTCTTGACCAGCGCGGCGGCGACCTGCG
>CAZZZE010000300.1:0-3833 GCA_964658365.1 uncultured Jatrophihabitantaceae bacterium | reverse complement strand
CGACTGGACTCAGGTCCAATGGACAGCTCGCCCTTGACGCCGGGTGCTCGCGACGCGCTAGCGTCGGCGCCGTAGGCAACGACGCAGACCCCGGGAGTGCGCGATGGTTCGCAGAGTGGTGACGGGACACGGCCCCGACGGGTCTCCCGCGATCGTCAGCGACGGGCCGGCCCCGAGGTCGCACCAGCACGTCCATACCCCAGGGTTTGCCAACACGTTGATCTGGCAGACGACTGCCGGCTTCGGGGTGCCGAAGCCGGCAGTGGACACCACTGAAACGGTGGCCTCGTTCGTACCCGGCCCCGGCGAGACCCTCGCCATGACGGTCAGCTTCGCGCCCGACTCGGTCTTCGCCGACCCGGGCTTCGACCCGGCCGCCGCCGGTGCCGAACAACTCCAGGCCAATCCCGGCCTGGCCGAGCTGTTCGAGGCCGACGGCATGCACACGACGCCGACGGTCGACTACGGCGTCCTGCTCTCGGGCACCCTTGTGCTCGACCTGGACGACGGCGTCAGCACCGAGCTGCACCCGGGCGACGTCGTGGTGCAGAACGGGGTGCGGCACGCCTGGCGCAATCCGGGCACGGAGCCGGCGACGATGTTCTTCGTGCTGATGGGCGCTGCCGCACCGGTGTGACGCTAGAATCTCAGCTGTCGATCGGCAGCAGGAGGTCAGCGTGGCAGGCGGATCGGCGTCCACGGCCCTGCCCCGCACCGGTGAACGGCTGAGCTCGTTCGCCTACGAGACGATCAAGGGCCGCCTGCTCGACGGCGAGTGGGCAGCCGGTCAGCGCATCTCGCTCGAGGCACTGAAGGCCGAGTTCGGCGTGAGCAAGCAACCGATCATGGACGCGGTGCGCCGGCTGGCCTCCGACGGGCTGATCGAAATCCTGCCGCAGGTCGGCTGCCGGGTGCCCACCCGCTCGCTCGACGAGGTCACCGACTTCTACACCATGTTCGCGGGCATGGAAGGCGCCATCGCCAGCCTGGCCGCGCAGCGGTGGACCGGCAGCCAGCTCGATGAGCTGCGCGCCGTGAACGCCGAGGTCACCGACCTGGCCGGCAACGCCGACGCGCCGGCCCGCTCGCACGGCTACCGGGTGATGAATCGTGCGTTCCACACCCGCATCTACGACATGGCGTCCTCGCGGGTCATCGCTGACATGAGCCGCCGGATGTGGGACCTGTCCGACCTGCTGATCAACACCGCCGGTGTCCCGCAGCCGCTGGCCACCGCGGTGCGCGAGCGCGCCCACGACCACGACGACATTTGCGACGCGCTGGCCGCGCGCGACGCGGTCCTGGCCCGCGAGGCGATGGAGCGGCACATCATCACCACCATCGACATCATCCACGCCGAGCTGCGCGACGCCGCCGGGACGTGACGCGCGGCGGCGTCAACCGGCCAGTGCCGGGCTGGCCGCGATACCCATGCCCGTGATCCATTCGGGCACGGGTTCGTAGGCGATCGTCTGCAGCGGCGCCCCGCCGGTGAATATTGCCGCGACCCATGTGCGGACCTCCGCGCCGCCGGCGCCGCCACCGGCCAGGTCGTCGGGCGTCATCGCGCTCGCGCCGCGCCAGGCCGGGTCGGCGAGCAGCCTCAGGAACCGCTCGTCCCAGTCCGGGTTGATCGACTCGGCGGCCAGGGCGAGGTTCGAGGTGATCAGGGCCTGCCGGGACTGCTCGTCGAGCCCGCGTGCCTCCGGCACCAGCGAGGGCGGCGCGTGCGACAGCCCGCCCGACCCGATGACGAGCACCCGCTCGGCCGGATCGAGCGCCGCCCGCACGAACCGGCCGACCGACGAGCCGAGTTCCGCCGTGCGCGTCAGCGTGGCCAGCGGGCGGTCGATGCAGTTGACCACCACGGGCAGGATCGGCACCGCCGACAGCGAGTCGAACAGGTCGTGCGTGGACTGCCCGAACCCGTGGTCCAGGCGCAGGGTCGGGGCCATCGCGATATCGATGCCGTCGGCGACGAGGTGCTCGCCGAGCGCCAGCGCCCGGTCGTGGGGGACGTCGTAGTCCTCGACCGGCGTGCCCCAGTCGCCGTAGCCGGTGGCCGACTCGACGACCGTGAAGCAGGGCGCGATCCCGACCAGCGCGCGCAGGTGGTCGGGGCCGAAGTAGACGAGCAGCGTCGGGTCGTAGGCGTGCACCGCGGCCTTCATGCGGGCGAACTCCGCGCGGAAGTGCAGACCCTGCCGATGCTCGACGTCGCCGGCCATCTGCGGGCTGTGCGACAGGCACAGCACCTCGACCTGCGGGCCGTCGGCGCCCATCAGCCCGCCGCCGCGGTGAGATCGACGTCCAGCACGGCGCCCAGCGCGGCACGCAACAGCCGCTCGGCCTGGGCATCGTCGGACACCGGATCGCCGTGCCGCCAGGCGATGTAGCCGTCGGGGCGGACCAGTAACGCCCCTGCCTCGTCGATCTCGCGGGCCCGGTGCCAGTCGTGGTACAGATCCCTTGTCCCAGGCGAGCCGATGACGACGGTGCGCAGCCAGGGCAGGGCGAGCCGCTCGGCGGCGGTGGCCCAGGCGCCGCCCGACAGCCCGGTGAGCAGCGAGAACGCGCCTTTGCCGGTGACGTCGAGGGTGGACACCCGGTGGCCGGACCCGTCGACCAGCCAGACGTGCGGCAGCTTCGCGCCCGGCCGGGTGGTGGCCTGCAGATAGAGCTGCCGGTCGCGACGCCACGTCTCGGCCTCGGCCGAGTCGGGCAGCACCGCACTCGAGACGTAGCGCTGGTTCAGCTCGACGCCCTGGGCGTTGAATTCGGTGTTCTTCCACTCGATCGCATCGACGAGCGCCTGGCGCGCCTTCACCCCGGCGGGACTCGGGTCGGTCAGCTTCGCCAGGCCGGCCGCGACCGGGTCGGCCTCGCCGATCGTGCGGAACGCCTCGTTGATCGGGGCGTAGTCGACGCGCGACTGGTTGGCCCGGGCGACCACCTCGCGGCCCACCGGCATCCGCTCGTCGGAATAGGAGTCGAGCAGTTGCGGGCCCGCCCAGCCGCGCACCGCGTACGCGAGCTTCCAGGCCAGGTTGGCACCGTCCTGGATCGAGGTGTTCGAGCCCAACCCGCTCGAGGGCGGGTGGCGATGCACCGCGTCGCCGGCGCAGAACACCCGACCCGAGGAGTACTGCGTGGCCCAGGCCTGATTGATCTGCCACGTGGTCACGGTCTGGATGTCGACGTCGACGTCGGGGTCGCCGATCATCTCGCGGATGCGCGGCAGCACCGCCTCGTGCGAGAGGTCCGGCTCGGGACCGGTGATGTCGTAGCCCCAGCCGGCGATCCACTCGTTCCACGGGCGGATCGCACGGAAGGTACCCATGCCGATCTCACCGAAGCCCGCGCCCGGCGTCATGATCCAGTGCAGGACACTGGGCCGGTGCTCGACGAAGCGTCGCAGGTCGGCGCGGAACAGCGTGTAGATCGTCCCGGCCCGGCCCATGGTGCCCTCGATGGGCAGGCCGAGTTCCTCGACGATCTTCGAGCGGGCGCCGTCGGCACCGACCAGGTAGCGGCTGCGCACCTCGTACTCCTGCCCGGTGAGCCGGTCGCGCAGCCGCGAGGTGACCCCGTCGGCGTCCTGGACGTGGCCGAGGTACTCGGTGTTGAAACAGATGTCGGCGCCGCGGGCAGCGGCGTTCTTGGTCAGGATCGGCTCGAGGTAGGGCTGCGGGATGTCCAGCAGCGGGCACGGGCTGCCGGTGAGGTAGTCGGTGCGCCGCGCCTCGCCGGTGCCCCAGGTCCGCAGCCGCGCGACCTCCTCACCGGCCAGGCTGGTGGTGAACATGGTGTCGCCCATGAGGTTCCACGGCGTG
>CAZZZE010000299.1:0-3835 GCA_964658365.1 uncultured Jatrophihabitantaceae bacterium | reverse complement strand
AGCGAGTGGCGGCAGCCGTACTTGTTGTCGAACTTGCTCTTGGTGACCGAGTCGTTGACGTTGATCGCCGGGAACAGCAGCGTGCCCGCGCGCTCGAACTCGTACAGGCGGTGGACGCCGGTGGTGGTCTCCTCGGTGACGCCGATGATGTTGGCGCCCATCCGCGTGTAGCGGCCCGGGTGGTCGACGATCGAGCGGCGCAGCAGGTTGAGGATGACCTGGTACTCCTCGGAGTCGGTGTCCTCGGCCTGCGGGACGGCGCCGCCGGCCTCGTACTCGGTGCCCATGTGGATCAGCAGCGTCGCGTCACCGCCGTCGTCGACGATGGAGTCCGGGCCGGAGCCGTCGGGCCAGGTCAGCATCTGCTCGGTGCACCACCAGTACTCCTCCAGCGTCTCGCCCTTCCAGGCGAAGACGGGGACACCTTGCGGGTTGTCCGGCGTGCCGTTCTTGCCGACGACGACGGCCGCGGCGGCGTGGTCCTGGGTGGAGAAGATGTTGCAGCTGACCCAGCGGACGTCGGCGCCGAGGGCGGCGAGCGTCTCGGCCAGCACGGCGGTCTGCACGGTCATGTGCAGCGAGCCGGCGATCTTCTTGCCCGCCAGCGGCTGCGACGGGCCGAACTCCTTGCGCAGGGCCATCAGGCCCGGCATCTCGTGCTCGGCGAGGTCGATCTCCTTGCGACCGAACGTCGCGAGGCTGAGGTCGGCGACCTTGAAGTCGGTCACGCTGCCGGCGGTGTCGGCGGTGAGGGTGGTGGTCACATGCACTCCTTCTGGGAAGTCTGGACGAGCTGCGGTCTGGACGCTGATTCCGGGCGGAGCCGAGAACGTGTCCGGGATGGCGAGGCGGCGGTAGATCCCGGCGCCCGGTGGTGCGGACGAGCGGTGGAGCGGTCCGAACCAGTCGTCGACGGCCCGGGCGACCTGCGGATCGGTGCGCATGCGCAGCTCGAAGGCAATGTCGCTGATGCCCAGCCCGTGTGAGTCGATGAGTTCCCGCAACTTCTGCAGGCGATCGATCTGGCGCGGACCGTACTGCCGGTGACCACCCGGACTGCGCAGGGCGGCGACGAGGCCGGCCTGCTCGAGATAGCGCAGCATCCGTTGCGACCAACCGGTCGCCGCGGATGCCTGCTGAATGGTCATCGACTGCATCCGTGCAAACTTACCACGATCGTGTCAGGTTTCCCGCACGGCGTGCTGATCAGCCGGTGTCGTGCGTCTCCAGCTTGCGCGTCAGCTCGCTGCGAACCGCCGTCCACTCGGCGGCGATGATCGAGAAGACGACGGTGTCGCGCAGCGAGCCGTCGGGCATGATCCGGTGGCTGCGCAGGACCCCGTCCTGCTTGGCGCCGAGGCGCTCGATGGCCCGGCGCGACTGCTGGTTGAGCCAGTGCGTCCGGAACTCGACGGCGATGCAGTCCAGGTGCTCAAAGGCATGGGTCAGCAGCAGCAGCTTGCTCTCGGTGTTCACGCCCGTCCGCTGGGCCGAGCGAGCGGTCCAGGTCGCGCCGATCTCGACGTGCCGGTTCGGGCCGTCGATGTTGCAGAACGTGGTCATCCCCACGACCCGGTGCGTGTCGCGGAAGCGCACCGTGAACGGCGCCATCGTGCCCGCCGCCTGCTGCGCGAGCCACTGCTCGATCGCGGCACGCATCGCATCGGGCCGCGGGACGCCGGTGTAGGACAGCGTCCACAGCGCGCCGTCGCGCGCGGCCTCGACGAGCCCGTCGTGATCGGCGATCTCGAGCGGGCGCAGCTCCACGTGCCGGCCCGACAGGACGACCGGCTCGATGAACACCACGGCTGCCCCGGCCGTCAGGACTTCTTGCGGGCCGCCCGCATGAACTCGCGGTTCATGTTGATGATGCTCGAGAACGGGATGTCCTTGGGGCAGGAGGCCACGCACTCGCCGACGTTCGTGCACCCGCCGAAGTCCTCGGCGTCCATCTGGCCCACCATGCCCAGCGTGCGCGACGTCCGCTCGGGCTGGCCCTGCGGCAGCAGGTTCAGCGCCGTGATCTTGGCCGAGGTGAACAGCATCGCGGCACCGTTCGGGCAGGCCGCGACGCAGGCGCCGCAGCTGATGCAGGTGGCGTTCTCGAACGCGCGGTCGGCGTCGGCCTTCGGAACCGGCGTCGAGTGCGCCTCGGGTGCCGCACCGGTCGGCGAGGTGATGTAGCCGCCGGCCTGGATGATGCGGTCGAAGGCGGTGCGGTCGACGACGAGGTCCTTGATCACCGGGAAGGCCTTGGCCCGCCACGGCTCGACGTCGATCACGTCGCCGTCGGAGAACGCGCGCATGTGCAGCTGGCAGGTGGTGGTCTGCTCGGGCCCGTGCGCGCGGCCGTTGATGACGACGCCGCACGACCCGCAGATGCCCTCGCGGCAGTCGTGGTCGAAGGCGACGGGCTCCTCGCCCGAGAGGATCAGCTTCTCGTTGAGCTGGTCGAGCATCTCCAGGAACGACATCTCGGGCGTGATGCCCTCGACGGCGTAGTCGACCATCTTGCCGTCTGCCTCGGCGCTGCGCTGCCGCCACACGCGCACGGTGAGCGTCATGGTGTTGTCGTCCACGGACCCGGTGCCGGTGGAGGCGGCGTCAAGTGCGGTGCTCATGCGTAACTCCGTTGTGCGAGATGGACGTGGTCGAAGACGAGGTCTTCCTTGTGCAACACCGGCTTGCTGTTCTCGCCGACCCACTCCCACGCCGCGGCGTAGCTGAAGTGCTCATCGTCGCGCTCGGCCTCGCCGTCGGCGGTCTGGTGCTCCTCGCGGAAGTGCCCGCCGCAGGACTCCTCGCGGTGCAGCGCGTCGAGGCACATCAGCTCGCCGAACTCGAGGAAGTCCGCGACCCGGTTGGCCTTCTCGAGCTGCTGGTTGAGCTCCTCGCCGGTGCCGGTGACCTTGACGGACTTCCAGAACTCGGCGCGCAGCTCGCGGACGCGGTCGAGGGCCTTGCGCAGGCCGCCCTCGTTGCGGGCCATGCCGCAGTAGTCCCACATCAGCAGGCCGAGCTCCTTGTGGAAGGAGTCGACGGTGCGGTTGCCGTCGATGGCCAGCAGCGTCTGGATACGGCGCTTGGTCTCGGCCTCGATCTCGGTGACGGCCGGCGCGGTCGGGTCGACGTCCTTGATGCCACCCTGCGCGATGTAGTTGTTCAGCACCGGCGGCAGCACGAAGTACCCGTCGGACAGCCCCTGCATCAGCGCCGACGCACCGAGGCGGTTGGCGCCGTGGTCGGAGAAGTTGGCCTCGCCGATCACGAACAGACCGGGGATGGTGCTCTGCAGGTCGTAGTCGACCCACAACCCGCCCATCGTGTAGTGGACGGCCGGGTAGATGCGCATCGGCACCTCATAGGGGTTCTCGGCCGTGATGCGCTGGTACATGTCGAAGAGGTTGCCGTACTTGGCGGCGACCGCCTCGCGGCCCATGCGCTTGATGGCGTCGGCGAAGTCCAGGTAGACACCCTGCCCGCCCGGGCCCACGCCCATGCCGGCGTCGCACTGGTTCTTGGCCGCGCGCGAGGCGATGTCGCGCGGGACGAGGTTGCCGAAGGCCGGGTAGATGCGCTCGAGGTAGTAGTCGCGCTCGTCCTCGGGGATCTCGTTCGGCGGACGGGTGTCGCCGCCCTTCTTCGGCACCCAGATGCGGCCGTCGTTGCGCAGCGACTCGCTCATCAGCGTCAGCTTGCTCTGGTGCTCGCCCGAGCGCGGGATGCAGGTGGGGTGGATCTGCGTGTAGCAGGGATTGGCCAGGTAGGCACCGCGCTTGTGCGCGCGCCAGATGGCGGTGGCGTTGGAGCCCTTGGCGTTCGTCGAGAGGTAGAA
>CAZZZE010000298.1:0-3841 GCA_964658365.1 uncultured Jatrophihabitantaceae bacterium | reverse complement strand
CGGGCTTCGCGCTCGACGAGCAGTTCGCGCACCACCGTGCCCAGCGCGTCGTCGTCGATGCGGTCGGTGCCGGACGCCGTGGCGGTCATGACCACCGGGTAGATGCCGCGGGTGACGTCGGGGCCGCCGGTGGCGGAGTCGTCGTCGGCGGCGTCATAGAGCGCCTCGACCACGACCCGGACGACCTCGTCGCGGGTCAGGTCCGGGCGCCAGAGCTTCTTCATCGCGCCGCGGGCGAACAGCGAGCCGGAGCCCACCGAGTGGTAGTAGCGCTCGGTCGAGCAGGAGCCGGTGACGTCGTAGCTGAAGATCTTCCCGGCCGAGGCCGGGTCGGCCGCGGTGACGTCGAAGCCGGCGAACAGGGGCACCACGGCCAGGCCCTGCATGGCCATGCCCAGGTTGCCGCGGATCATCGTGGCGAGCCGGTTGGCCTTGCCGTCGAGGGTGAGGTCGGTGCCCTCGATCTTCTCGTAGTGCTCGAGCTCGACCTGGTAGAGCCGCACCATCTCCAGGCCCAGGCCGGCGACACCGGCGATGGCGATCAGCGTGTAGTCGTCGGCGGCGTAGACCTTCTCGATGTCGCGCTGGGAGATCAGGTTGCCCATGGTCGCGCGCCGGTCGCCGGCCATCACGACGCCGTCGATGTACTGCGCGGCCACGATGGTGGTCGCGTGCGGCAGCGCGGCGACGGTGGCGGGGTCGGGCACGACGGGCAGCAGTTCGGGCGCTGCCGTGTGCAGGAAGTCGCTGAACGACGACGATCCGGGCTCGGTCGCGTAGCGCAGGATCCCGTGTGACCCGGATCGATCGATGCTCAACGTCGCTCCTCGCTGCTGCCGGTCTGGGTGGTCCGACCCTACCCAGGCGGGTTGTGCGAGCGTGCGTCGGTCGCGTCGGGGACGCCTGTCACTCCGCCCGTGCTGCTGGCGACGCCGTTGCGCGACGCATGCGGAGTGACAGGAGCCGATGCCGAGATCGACTATTCACTCCCCGCCCTTCTGGACGAAGGCGCGAACGAAGTCCTCCGCGTTGACCTCGAGCACGTCGTCGATCTCGTCGAGGATCGCGTCGACGTCCTCGGTCAATTTCTCGTGTCGCTCGGCGACGTCCGAGGTCGTCTCGACGGTCTCCTCGACCTCGTCCTCGTGGGTGCGCTGGGCGCGGTTCTGGCCGCTGTCGTGGGTAGGCATGGCGGCCTCCTCTCGTCGTGGATCAACCCTAGCTCGCAGGGATGACAAATCCGCGTCGGACCAAGCCGACCCCCGGACAGCGTTCAGCGCGGGCCGAGCTCCTTCACGAACGCGGTGAGCTGGGCGAGGTTGCGGCACTCGGTCATCGGCACGACCTCGTCGAACTCCGCAGCCCGGGAGTCGCCGGTGTCCCACATCGCTTGCCGTTCCGGGTTGAGCCAGTAGGCGTGCTTGGCCGTCGAGGCCAGGCGGCTCAACGCCGGCAGCCCCAGCGCGCCGTAGTTCGACCGCGCGTCGCCGAGCACGAGCAGCGACGTCCGCGGGCCCACCGCGTCCGGGAAGCGCCGCCCGAAGAGCTCGAAGGCCCGGCCGTAGTCGGTGCGCCCGGTCACCCAGGTGACGTCGGCCTCGCGGGTCAGGCGGGTCATCGCGTCGAGGACGTCACCGCCGGGGGTGAAGAAGCGGGTCAGCTCGTCGAGTTCGTCGACGAAGCCGAACGCGCGCACCCGGCTGAACTGCTCGCGCAGCGCGTAGACGAACAGCAGGGTGAACTGCGCGAACGCGGCCACCGACTCGCTGAGGTCGCAGATCACCACGAGGTCGGTCTTGTTCGGGCGCTTGGGCCGGTGGTGCGTTTGCATCGGCACCCCGCCCGAGGACAGCGAGCTACGCACCGTGCGGCGGAAGTCCAGCTGTCCGCGGGACGCGCGCCGCTGGTCGAGGGTCAGGCGCGCGGCGAGCCGCCGGGCCAGCGGCTGGATCTCGCGGCGCAGCGCGGCGAGGTCGTCGCGCGTCGCGTTGAGGAACGACACCTGCTCCAGGCTCGGACGCACCGACGTGCGGGCCACCCGCACGGGATCGCCCTCCTCGGCCAGCCGGCGGCGGACGTCGGCATCGACGCGTTGCTCGAAGCGCCGGATGCGATCACCGACCATCGTGCGGGCCTGCCGCTCGCCCAGGCCGCCGCGGTCGGCCGCACCCAGCACCGCGGCGAGCACCTGCGCCATGAGCGTCTCCGGCGACACCCGCTGCATCGTGGTCAACCGAGACCACGTCGTCTGCCCTCGCTGGCGTCCCGGCACCTGCCCGAAGCTGGCCACCGCGTCGCGGGCGAGCGCATCCAGCCGGCCGTCGTCACCGGACGCGAGGTAGTCGGCCAGGTCCGCGCGGAAGCGGTCGCGCTCGGAGCTCTCGAGCGGCCCACGCGGCGCGGCACCGGGGTCGCGCTCCGGCGCCGGGGTGTCGCTCGGGGGCGCGGCCGACTCCCCCGTCACCCCCGGCCAGTAGAGGTCGAACAGGGTGTCGAACGTCGGGCGCTGCAGCTGCCGCTTCACCAACGTGGCAGCGAGCGCCGACCGCAGCTGCTCGCGCTCGAGCAGGTCGATGCGCCCAATCGAGCGCACCGCGTCGAGGCCCTCGGCCACCGACACGGTCAACCCCGCCGTCCGCAGCGCGTCGACGAACGCGACCTGCCGGTCGAGCAGGGTCCGCGGGACCTCACTACTCATGCAGGCCGAGCTCCTGCGCCGCCCGCCCGTGGTCGGAGTGGTGCTTGAGCACGACCCCGAGCGTCCTGGCGATCGCCGCCTCGTCCAGGTCATCGATGCCCAGGGCCAGCAGCGTGCGCGCCCAGTCGATCGTCTCGGCGACCGACGGCGCCTTCTTCAGCTCCAGCGTGCGCAGCGTCGCCGCGGTCCGGGCGATCTGCTCGGCGAGATCGGCGCGTAGGTCGGGCACCTGCTCGAGGATGATCTCCTTCTCCCGCTCGGGCGTGGGGTAGTCGAGGTAGAGGTAAAGGCAGCGCCGCTTGAGCGCCTCGGACAGCTCGCGCGTCGCGTTCGAGGTCACCAGCACGAACGGTCGACGGGTGGCGGTGACCGTGCCGAGTTCCGGGATCGTCACCTGGAACTCCGACAGCACCTCCAGCAACAGCGCCTCGACCTCGATGTCGGTCTTGTCGGCCTCGTCGATGAGCAGCACGGTCGGCTCGTCGCGGCGGATCGCGGTCAGCAGCGGGCGGGTCAGCAGGAACTCGTCGGTGAAGATGTCGTCGTGGGTCTGCTCCCACTGCTGATCACCGGAGGCGCTGGAGGCCTGGATGCGCAGCAGCTGCTTGCGGTAGTTCCACTCGTACAGCGCCCGCGCCTCGTCGAGACCCTCGTAGCACTGCAGCCGGATCAGCCCGGCCCCCGTCGCGGCCGAGATCGCCTTCGCCAGCTCGGTCTTGCCCACGCCCGCCGGCCCCTCGACGAGCAGCGGGCGCTGCAGCGAATCGGCGACGAACACCGTCGTGGCCGTGGCCGGGTCGGCGAGGTAGTGGACGCTCGCGAGCTGGCGCGCGACCTCGGCGGGGGAAGAGAACACGCGAAGCTCCAGACGAAGAGGGAACGGCACCGACCATCCTGCGCCTGCTCAGCCGGGCACGTCGGCGGGGAGGCCAACCGGCGACATCGCCCGGACGAGCGGAACGCCGCCCGCGACCAGCACCGCCAGCACCAGGAAGGCCGCGGCCGGGTGACCGTCGAGCACCTGGACCACCAGCGCCGCGACGAGGCCGGCCGCGTTGCCGGCCAGCCAGATCAGCGCGCTGACCGTGCCGCCGGCGGCCCCCGCCCGCCGCTCGGCGAGGTCGAGGATGACCGGCAGGTCGG
>CAZZZE010000297.1:0-3859 GCA_964658365.1 uncultured Jatrophihabitantaceae bacterium | reverse complement strand
GTGCCCGCCCAGGTACTTGGTGGTCGAGTGCACGACGACGTCGGCGCCGAGCGCGAGCGGCTGCTGCAGGTAGGGCGAGGCGAAGGTGTTGTCGACGACCAGCCGCGCCCCGGACTCGTGCGCGATCGCGGCCAGCGCGGCGACGTCGGCGATGCCCAGCAGCGGGTTGGTGGGCGTCTCACACCAGAGGATCTTGGTGTTCGGACGCATCGCGGCGCGGACGGCGTCGAGGTCGCCCAGCGGCACCGGTGTGTACTCCAGACCCCAGTTCGCCAGCACCTTGGCGACCAGCCGAAATGTCCCGCCGTAGGCGTCGCCGGGCAGGATCACGTGATCGCCCGGGCGGCAGACGGTGCGGAACACGGCGTCCTCGGCGGCCAGGCCGCTGGCGAACGCCAGCCCGCGCACCCCGCCCTCGAGCGCGGCCAGCGCCTCCTCCAGCGCGGTGCGCGTCGGGTTGGCGCTGCGGCTGTACTCGTAGCCGCCCCGCAGGCCCCCGACACCGTCCTGCTTGTAGGTCGACGTCGCGTAGATCGGGACGGCTACCGACCCCGTGTAGGGGTCAGGTTCCTGGCCCGCGTGGATCGCCAGCGTGTCGAATCCGGACATGCCCCCACGCTACCGAGTGGGACCTGCGTCACGGATCACCCACTCGGGCCGGCGGTCACAGGCGCGACCTGGCTGCGTTCGCGACGATCGGCGGATGCCGCGACGCAGGAGGACGCCACCGCGCCACCGCGCCGGCTGGCGCCCACCCCACCGGACCGCGGCCGTCGCCACCGGCCTCGCGATGCTCGGTGCCGCGAGCGCCATCACCGCAGTACTGCTGCACCATGGCTCCGGCGACGAGCGAGCCAGCGCTCCGGGCACCGACCCGCCGGCAGCGTCGTCGTCCGCTGCTTCGCCACACGCTGCGTCGCCGACGGCACCCACGCCGGCACCGTCCTCGTCGGCCCCGACGAGGACTGCGGCCGCGTCACCCTCGGCCGCGGTGCTCGCGCTGCAGAAGCTGGTGAGGAGCCGGACGAGGAGCTCGACGTCGGTGGCCGCGCTGGACACGGTCACCGGCGCCACGGTCAGCGCCGGCGCGAGCAGCGGCATGACTATGGCCAGCGCCGCCAAGGTCGAGCTGCTGGAGAGCCTGCTGCTCACGCGGCAGCGGCGCGGCGACGGCCTGACGAGCACTGAGCTCGCCAACGCCACGGCGATGATCGAGCACAGCGACAACGACGCCGCCAACGATGTCTTCTTCGAAGCCGGTGGCCACGACGCCGTCGAGGACCTCGAGGACGACCTCGGCCTGTCGACCACCACAACGAGGCTCGGCGACTCCTACTACTGGGGGCTGACCACCACGAGCGCCGCGCAGCAGATCGTGTTGCTGCGCAACCTCGTCGAGGCCGACAGTCCACTGAACGCGAAAAGCAGGGCGCTGGCCCTGCGGCTCATGCGCAACGTCGAGGCCGACCAGAGGTGGGGGTGTACCCGTTGCCGCAACCTCCGGCCACCCGGCGGTCAAGAACGGCTGGCTCGGCGTCGGTACCGACAACGGCCTCTGGGCCGTCAACAGCCTCGGCGTCGTCACCATCGACGGGCACACCGTCCTCATCGCGGTCATGACGCAGCACAACGACTCCTACGGCGACGGGGTGACGCGCGTCGAACGCCTGGTCCGGGCGGCCGCTGCGGCGGTGGAGTCCTGAGTTCCCCGAGCGCCGCACGGATGCGACACTTCGATCATGAATCGACGCGCGGTCCTCGCCGCCGCCACGGTGACCCTGCTCGCCGCGTCGGTAGCCGTACCGGCCGGCGCGGACGCCGCCACGCCCCGGCAGCGGCTGACCACCCTGCTGCACCAGCGCAGAACCAGCGCGTCGTCGGTGTCCGTCCTCGACGTCACCACCGGCCACGGGCTCACCGCGGGCAGCACGTCCGGAATGGTCACCGCCAGCGTCGTCAAGCTCGAACTGCTCGAGACGCTGCTGGCCCAGCGCCAGGCACAGCACCGGCCCCCGACGCGCACCGAGCGCAGCCACCTGGTGCCGATGATCGAGCACAGCTCGAATGCCGACGCCAGCTGGGTCTACCACCGCATCGGCGGACGAGCAGTGGTCGCCCGGTGGGAGAGCCGCCTCGGCCTGTCGACTAAGCGCACCGTCATCGGCCACGACGGCTACTGGGGGCTGACCACCACGAGCGCCGCGCAGCAGGTCGTCCTGCTCAGCAACCTCGTCGACCCGGCGTCACCGCTGCACAAAGCCGGCCGCGCGTACGCGCTCGGCCTGATGCGACACGTCGAGCACGACCAGCGCTGGGGCGTGCCCGTCGTGGCCACCTCCGGCACCCCCGCCAACAAGAACGGCTGGGTCAACGTCAGCCGCGACCACGGCTACTGGGCGGTCAACAGCGTCGGGGTGGTCACGGTGCACAAGCACGTCCTGCTGGTCGCGATCATGACGCAGCACAACCACGGCTTCGCGGCCGGCAAGCGACGCGTCGAGACGCTCGCCCGCGCCGCGGTCGCCGCCGAAGGGGCCTCGTAGGACCGACACCCGGCTCAGCACAGGCAGCCCACAACGATTAGCGTTCGGCCGGTGATCGTGCGGCGACGAGGCGGCCTGCTCGCCGTCGGCGTAGCCCTGGCCACCACCCTGAGCACGACCCTGGCGGCGTGCTCCGGCAGCTCATCGCCGGCGGCCACCGCGGCACCGACCTCGCGCGCCACGACGCCCACCTCGTCGGTCTCGTCGGTCGCCGCCACCCCGAGCCCGACGACGTCGACCACCCCTGCCCCGACGGCCGCGCAGATCCGCGCGGGCATCACCTCGACCCTGCGCTCGATCACGAAGCGCCAGCCGAACCACGCCGTCTCGGTGGCCGCCCTGAACACCACGACCGGCGAGCGGTTCGTCGCCGGCCGGACGTCCGGGATGCTCACGGCCAGCGCCTACAAGCTGCTGTGCCTGAGCGCGCTGCTGATCCACCGCTCACCGTCGTCGCTGTCGGATGCGGAGGTCAGCTCCGCCGAGGCCGCGATCGAGCACAGCGACAACGCCGCCGGTTACCAGCTCTTCCTCGACATCGGCGGACGCTCCGGCCTGACGTCGGCCATCCGGACGTTCGGCATGACGCACACCGTGGCCGGCGAGTCCGACCCGACGTTCACCACGACGAGCGGCGCCGACTACCTCAAGCTGCTCGCGGCGCTCACCGGCCAGGTGAAGGACGACCCGCTGAGCCCCAAGGCACGCAGCTTCATCCTCGACCTGATGGGTGAGGTCGAGAGCGACCAGCGGTGGGGGGTCGGATCGGCCGCCGACAAGGGCACGTCGTTCTACAACAAGAACGGCTGGCTGTCCGTGGACGACGACAACAGTCCCGGCGAGGACGACGACGGCCTGTGGGCCGTCACCAGCGCCGGCATCGTCACGGTGAAGGGCCAGCGTGTCCTGATGGCGGTGTTCACCCGCTACCAGCCGGACTTCGACAGCGGGGTCGATCTGGTCAACCGGCTCGCGCGGCTGATCGCGCCCGCCGTCGCCCGCTGATCAGATCCCGGCCAGGTGCCCCAGCAGGTCCTGTCGGGTGATCACACCGGTCGGCTTGCCGTCGACATGGACGAGCAGCGCGTCGGCCGCCTCGAGCGCGGCGACGGCGGCCGAGACCGGCTCGCCCGAGCCGATGATCGGCAGGCTTGCGGACATGTGCGGCTCGAGGGCGTCGGCCAGCACCGCGGAGCCGGCGAACAGCGCCTCCAGCAGCGCCCGCTCCGACACCGACCCGACGACCTCGCCGGCCGTGATGGGCGGCTCGGCCTTGACGATCGGCATCTGCGAGACGCCGTACTCGCGCAGGATGT
>CAZZZE010000296.1:0-3901 GCA_964658365.1 uncultured Jatrophihabitantaceae bacterium | reverse complement strand
CTGGTCAGGGTGCGTGGTCGAGCCGGCGATCGGGCTCGAGTTCAGGCTCGGGTTCATCGGTCGGCGCCAACCTCGTGACTTGTGCCATCGCGGAGGAGTCGGGCTCGTCCATTCGAGGTCCGGCCAGCGCCGCCAGTGCGGGTGCCGGCTCGCTGAAGGCGGGCAGCACCTCGCCGCCGAACAGCTCGAGCGAACGCCGCGCGGGTGCCAGCGGCAACGCATCCGAGACCAGGCAGACGTCGATCGTCCCGACGCCGGCCTGCTCGAGGCCGGCGATCTGGGCCCGCACGGTCTCCGGGCCACCGAGCAGCTGCGGCGGGGTGGCTGCGGGCGGGGGTCCGGGTGGGCGGCCGGAGGGCGCACCGGAGGACCGCATGATCTCGGCCATGATCGCCCGGGTCGCGGTGACCTGTCGCGTGGGCGGTGCGGCGATGCCCGCGATCGAGCCGAAGCCACAGGCCTCGGCCTGGCTGCGCGCCGCGGTATCGGTGTCGGCGACGTGCCCGAAACCGCGCCAGAGCACGTGCTCGGGACCTGGGGTCCAGCCGGCCTCGGCGGCACAGGTGCGGTAGTGCTCGACGAGGTCGGCCGCGACGTCGACGGCGACGTAGGCCATGCCGAGCATGAGGTGGTGACGGGCGGCGAAGGCCGCCGACTCGGGGCTGTTGCCGGCCACCAGGATCTGCGGTCGGGTCAGCGGCTGCGGCCACAGCGCGACGTTGCGGTAGCGGTAGTGCCGGCCCTCCCAGCCGAACGGCTCCGGTTCGGTCCAGGCGCGGACGACGAGCTGCAGCGCCTCCTCGAACATCGCCCTGGTCTCGGCCGGGTTGGTGCCGTAGGCGGTGTACTCCAGCGGCACGCCACGGAAGAAGCCGACGAGCAGCCCGCCGTCGGTCACCAGGTCGAGCAGGGCGAGCTCCTCGGCCACCCGCACGGGGTTGGTCAACGGCAGCGTGATGCCCAGGATCGCCACGCGCGCGTGATGCAGCCGCTGCGCGATCGCGGCGGCCGTCACCACCGGGTTGGGCGAGAGCTGCCGTGACGAGTAGTGGTGCTCGGCGACCGAGATGTAGTCGAAGCCCAGCTCGTCGGCGGTACGGATGAGCTCCCAGTTGACCCGCATCGACTCGCGGGCCACCGCCGGGTCGAACAGCCGCGGCGCGACCGGCAGCCCGCGCGGCGGGTCCGGGGTCAGGTAGGGGAACGGTTGCATCAGCGAGAACTTCATGACGGGGCCCCTTCGGTCGTGATCATCGGTGGATCACGGTGGAGGTGAGCGGAACCACGAAAGCCTCACCGCGGTGCAGGAAGTCGGTGACGACGTCGGCGAAGGCCTCCGGCCGGTCCCCGGACAGGTCGTGCGCCGCGTCGTAGACCAGGACGTAGGACGCCCGCGGAATCAGCGTCTTGTACGTCCGGCCGGTGGCCGGCGGGATCAGTCCGTCCTCGGTGCCGTACAGGACCAGCACCGGGATGGCCAGGCCGCCGACCGCGTCGGCGAGGGCTGTGTCGAACGGGGGGCCCATCAGTTCCTCGGCGAGCGCGGCCGTGCGCATCACCCGCGCCGGGTCGGGGGGCTGCAGCTGCTTGCGTTCGGGGTGGCGGTGGAACGCGCGCATGAACTCGGCCGGCGTGAAGGTGGCCGGGTGCGGGGCCGCGTCGGTACGGAACGCCGCCGGCGCCTCGAGGACGACGGTGCGTACCGGTTCACCCCGTCGCACCGCCCACCACAGCGCGACCACCCCGCCCATCGATGTGCCGAGCAGGCTGTAGTCCGCGAGACCCAGCGCCGCGACCGCGTCGGCCAACAGCTCGACGGTGGCGCCGAGGTCGGCCTCGTTCGGCGCGTCGGTCTCGCCGAAGCCGGGGATCTCGAGAGCGACGACGTGGAAGTCTTGAGCCAGCAGTCGCTGCCCGAGGGTGAGGTCCAGGCCGCCGCGGCCGTGGACGAGGACGAGGACCTCACCTTCGCCCGCAGTCAGGTAGCGGACGGAGTGCCGGCCGACGTCGACTCGGCCCTCGGTGAACTCGTGCTCGGCCAGGACCACAGCAGTACTCCTCGGTATGGTGCGCGGCTTCGGTGGTCAGGCGACGGTGTAGCCGCCGTCGACGTAGAGGTGGGCGCCGGTGACGAATGAAGCCGCGTCGGTACTGAGGAACGCGATCACCTCGGCCACCTCGTCGGGCGTGCCGAGCCGGCCGAGCGGGGTGCGCGCGGTCCACACGTCGCGCTGCCGTTGCGGGGCGCCGTCGGTCAGCCGGGTCGCGATGATGCCGGGGTGCACGGAATTCACCCGGACGCCCGCCGGCCCCCAGCGCACCGCAGCGTTCTGCGTCATCGTCGCGACCGCCGCCTTGGACGCGTGGTACGCGGCCGAGATACCGCTGCCGCCCATGCCGCTGAACATCGAGGCGACGTTGACGATCGAACCGCCGCCCTGCTCGGCGAGCCGTGGACCGAACGCCCGCATGCTCAGGAAAACGCTGGTCTGGTTGACGGCCACGACGTGTTCCCAGTCGGCCAGCTCCGTGCCGTCGAGGGCGGGCATCGAGTGGATCCCGGCGTTGTTCACGACCACGGTGACGCGCCGGCCGGCGTCGGATGCCGCGAGCTGGTCCCACGCCCGCTCGTCGGTGACGTCGAGGGCGTGCGGCTGTACGCGGTGATCGTCCTTCTCGAGCGCCGCGACGACCTCGGCGAGGCGCAGCTCGTCGACGTCGGCGAGGACGACCTCGGCGCCGCGCTCCGCGAGCCGGCGCGCGGTGGCCGCGCCGATGCCTTGGGCGGCGCCGGTGACCAGTGCCGTGCGGCCGGCGAGGGTGCTGCCGGGCAGCGTCATCGGCGCGCCGCGAGCAGCGCGTCGACCGGCCGCTGCCCGTCGATGTGCCCGACGAGCCCGCGGAACGTGCCGTAGCCGGCCAGGTCCTGCAGCGTCGGCGAGAACGTGGCGACCTCGTCCAGCGGCAGGCCGAGGGGGCTTTCGTGCTGGCGGATCCAGCCGGCGCAGTAGTTGAAGGAGATGCCGCGACGCACCGTGTTCGTGCGGTTCGAGCCACCGCCGTGCCACAGCGAGCCGTCCCATACCAGTGCCGAACCGATCGGCATCTCGGCCGGGATCGAGTCGTAGACCTTGCCGAACTCGGGGTCGAGCGACGTGTGCGTCCCGGGCACGAGGCGGGTCGCCCCGTTCTGCTCGGTGAACGGCGTGATCGCCCACATCGTGTTGCAGACGATCGGCACGTGCGGCTTGGGTAGCGGCAGCAGCTGGTCGTCGGTGTGCAGCATCTGCGGCACCTCGCCCGGGCCGATGGCGATCGAGGAGGCGTTGGAGATGATGAAGTCGGCGCCCAGCACCGAGCGCAGCAGGGGCAGCACGCGCGGGTCCTGCGCGAGCTGCTGGTAGGGCAGCCCGTGGCGCAGCAGGTGATAGATCCGTACGGTCTGGTGGCCCTCGAACGCGCTGTCGGAGCCGCGCTTGTCGAGCTCGACCTCGAGGCGGCGCAGGTCTGCGGCGATCTCGGCGCACTGGTCGGGCGTCAGCAGGTCGTGCACCACGGTGTAGCCCTGGGTGCGCAGCTCCCGCGCGTGCGTCTCGAAGACCGGGTCGATTGCCTCCGGCTCGCCGTCGTCGACGACCATCTCGTTGTCGACGACCTTGAAAGTCTTCACGATGCACGTCCGTTCGCTGAGCTGGCTGAAGGTTCGGTCGGCCGGCTGCCGGCCGCCGGGCCGAGATAGGCCGCGGCGAGTTCGGCGGTGTCGGCGAGCAGGGTGCTGGCGTCCTGGTCGGCCACCAGGGACCCGTGCGAGAGCACGAGTCCTCGGTCGGCGACGGCCAGCGCCTGCTGGGCGTGCTGCTCGACCAGGAGCACGGCGGTGCCGGCGTCGGCGGCGCGGCGG
>CAZZZE010000295.1:0-3916 GCA_964658365.1 uncultured Jatrophihabitantaceae bacterium | reverse complement strand
TGGCCGACGCGTCGGGGCTGTACTCGTTCGGCATCGGCGAGCACCACCGCGCGGAGTACTACGACTCGGCGCCGCCGGTGATCCTGGCCGCCGCGGCCGCGCGCACGTCGCGCATCCGGCTGGGCAGTGCGGTCACGGTGCTCAGCGCCGCCGACCCGGTGCGGGTCTTCCAACAGTTCGCGACGCTCGACCTCATCGCCAAGGGCCGCGTCGACCTGATCGTCGGGCGCGGTTCGTTCACCGAGGCCTTCCCGCTGTTCGGGCTCGACCTCGCCGACTACGACTCGCTGTTCGCCGAGAAGCTCGACCTGCTGTTGCGTATCCGCGACTCGACCCACGTGACCTGGTCCGGCCGGCACCGCCCGCCGCTGAGCGGGCAGGGCGTGTTCCCGCGACCGGCGCAGGACCCGCTGCCGATCTGGGTGGGCGTCGGCGGGACCCCCGAGTCGTTCGTGCGCGCCGGCCTGCTGGGGCTGCCGTTGATGGTGGCGATCATCGGCGGCGAGCCGCGGCGGTTCGCCCCGCTCGTCGACCTCTACCGCCGCGCGGGCGCCGAGGCCGGACACGCTCCCGAGCAGTTGCAGGTGGGCCTGCACGTGTTCGGCTTCGTTGCCGACAGCGTGCGGTCCGCCGGCGACACCATCTACCCCGGCTGGCACGAGATGTTCACCCGGGTCTCGCGCGAGCGCGGGTTCCTGCCGCCCAACCGGGCCCGCTTCGACGCGACCAGCGGGCCGGACGGAGCGTTCTTCCTGGGCGACCCGGACACGATCGCGGCCAAGCTGCGGCGGGTGTCGGAGCAGCTCGGCGGCGTGGACCGGGTGTCGATCCAGATGACGAACACCCGCCTCGCGCACGCCGACCTGCTGCGCGGGATCGAGCTGCTCGGCACCGCGGTCGCGCCACAGGTCATCGACGTCTAACCGTCCAGCACCTGCGCCTCCGAGGCTCCGAGCTCTGCCTTCGAGCGGTCCTTCACCCGCACGCCGGACTCCCCGAGCTGGAAGGAGGCGGTGAGCAGGCCGGCCACGACGCGGGCCGCGGCGGCGTAGCCCAGGCCGTCGGGCGGGTGAATGTTTGAGACGCAGTTGCGCTCCGCGTCGTGCCGACCGGGACGCGGGGCGTAGGTGAGGTAGACGCCCAGGCTGTCGTTGACGGACAGGCCCGGACGTTCGCCGATGAGCACCAGCACCGCCCGCACGCCCAGCGCGGCGCCGATGTGGTCGCCCA
The DNA here is from genome assembly GCA_964658365.1 of uncultured Jatrophihabitantaceae bacterium. Taxonomy (GTDB): domain Bacteria; phylum Actinomycetota; class Actinomycetes; order Mycobacteriales; family Jatrophihabitantaceae; genus Jatrophihabitans. The sequence goes on along the minus strand of CAZZZE010000295.1, from coordinate 2,686 downwards.
GTGCGACGCGGGCCTGCGTGGCGATCACCGGCGCGGCCACCCGCTGCGCCAGCACGGGTAGCAGCGCCTCCAGGAACGGCACCGCGTGCGCGGCGATCGCGCGGGCGGACAGCCCGTCGGCGAGCACCACGGCGACGTCGGCGCCGGCAGCGGGCAGCTCGAGGGCGGTCGCCGGTTCGCGGCCGAGGTCGGGGCGGCGCAGGTACTCGGCCCGGTCGGCGGCGCGGCTGGCCACCACGACCGGATCGCCGAGCTGCAGCGCCGTCAGCCGCGCCGCCAGTGCCGCGACGTCGAGCTCGTCGTGCACGGCGTCGCGGGCCGCGGCGTGCGCGGCGCGGAACTCCAGCTCGGCCCGCATCGGCAGCCCGTTACCCGCGCGGCCCAGCCCGATGCGCGCCTGGGTCGAGCGGCGCAGCGGCTCCCAGAAATCGGTCACGAGGTGATCGCCAGCAACGGCGACGCGGTCACCGGCAGCACCGTGCCGGCGTCGTCCATCATCCCGAGGCCCTGCAGCCAGGCCTCGAACTCCGGCGCCGGCCGCAGGTCCAGCGCGGCCCGCACGTAGAGCGCGTCGTGGTAGCTGGTGCTCTGGTAGCCGAGCATGACGTCGTCGGCGCCCGGCACGGCGATCACGTACGTGCACCCCGCCGCGCCGAGCAGCGTGAGCAGGGTGTCCATGTCGTCCTGGTCGGCCTCGGCGTGGTTGGTGTAGCAGACGTCGACGCCCATCGGCAGGCCGAGCAGCTTGCCGCAGAAGTGGTCCTCGAGCCCCGCGCGGACGATCTGCTTGCCGTCGTAGAGGTACTCGGGCCCGATGAACCCGACGACGGTATTCACGATGAGCGGGTGCAGGTGCCGTGCCAGCCCGTACGCGCGCGCCTCGAGCGTCTGCTGGTCGACCGGCCGCCCGTCGGTGCCGTGGTGTGCGCCGGCCGACAGCGCCGAGCCCTGGCCGGTCTCGAAGTACATGACATTGTCGCCGACCGTGCCGCGGTGCAGGTCCAGCGCCGCCGAACGCGCCTGCTCGAGCAACGCGATGTCGACGCCGAACGAGGTGTTGGTGCCCTGCGTCCCGCCGATAGACTGGAAGACGAGGTCGACCGGCGCGCCCTCGTCGATCAGCTCGAGCGTGGTCGTGACGTGCGCGAGCACGCAGGTCTGGGTGGGGATCTCGTAGCGCGCGCGGACGTCGTCGAGCAGGTGCAGCAGGTCGCGGGTGACGCCCGGTGAGTCGGTGGCCGGGTTGATGCCGAGCACCGCGTCGCCACAGCCGAGCAGCAGGCCGTCGAGGGTCGCGGCCGCGACGCCACGCGGGTCGTCGGTGGGGTGGTTGGGCTGCAGCCTCGTCGCCAGCCGCCCGGGCAGGCCGAGGGTGTCGCGAAAGGCGGTGATCACCGACGTCCGGCGCGCGACGGCGATGAGGTCCTGGTTGCGCATCAGCTTGCTGACCGCCGCGGCCATCTCGGGCATCACACCGGGGGCCAGCGCGGTGAGCGTGGCCGCCGCGTCGGGTGTGGCCGCCACTTCGAGCAGGTGGTCGCGCAGGCCACCGACCGTCAGGTGCGCCACCGCCGCGAACGCGTCCCGGTCGAGGGTGTCGACGATTAGCCGGGTGACCTCGTCGGACTCGTAGGGCACGACGAGGTCGTCGAGGAAGGTGGTCAGCGGCACGTCGGCCAGCGCCCACTGGGCCGCGGCCCGCTCGGCCGCCGAGGCCGCCGAGCAGCCGGCCAGCTCGTCACCCGAGCGCTGCGGCGAGGCCGCGGCCAGCAGGTGCGTCAGGCCGGCGAACTCGTAGCTGTGCCCGCGGAGCTGTTGGCGATAGGTCGTCACGTCTTCAGAGTGTCCACCGGTGTGTCGACAACCGGCGGCGTGTCGAGGGTGGACCTCGGCCCGGTGAACCAGTTCTTCACCGAGACGTGCCACGCAATCTCGAGCACGATGAGCAGGCCGAACACCACGAGCGGCGTGTAGTTGACGAACTTCCACGCGAACCCGTCGTACCAGGGCGCCCCACCGCTCGACGTCGGGAACATCGCGACGATCGACGTCACCGCGATCTCGGCGACGGCCAGCGGCGCCATCCAGCGGTACTTCGCGCCGAGCGTCCACCGGCCGACCTTGAACGCGGCCCCGGCCTTCCAGCGGTAGTAGATCGGGATCGCGAACGCAAGGTAGAGCCCCACGACGCCGATCGAGACGACCGCGTAGAACGCCACCGGTGTCGGCGCCCCGTTGACGTCGACCTTCACCAGCGCCGGGAGGGTGAGGATGACCGCGATGACCGCCGAGGCGATGACGCCGTAGACCGGCACCCGGTGCGCGTTGAGCTTCGAGAGGTACGTCGCTCCGGGCACGGCGCGGTCGCGGCTGAAGGCGAACATCATCCGCGAGGTCGACGTCATGCAGGCGACGGTGCAGAAGAACTGGCCGGCGGTCGAGATGATCAGCACCACCGCCGTCCAGTGGCTGGACATCGCCTGCTCGAAGATGGCGATCGACCCGCCGCCGGCCTTGGTCACCCCGGCCTCGTCCTGGACCGCGAACAGGAACGCCAGCAGCAGCACCCACCCGCCCAGCGCGGAGTACAGGATCGACTGCCAGATCCCTTTCGCCGCCGCGTTGGCGGCCGACTTCGTCTCCTCCGACAGGTGGGCCGACGCGTCGTACCCGGTGATCGTGTACT
>CAZZZE010000294.1:0-3923 GCA_964658365.1 uncultured Jatrophihabitantaceae bacterium | reverse complement strand
CAAGGCGCTGTCCGGCGGTTACGTCCCCGTGGGTGCGGCACTCGGGCGCGACGCCATCTTCGGCAAGGTGTACTCGAGCATGGACCGCGTCCTCGTCCACGACTCGACGTTCGGCTCCAACGCACAGGCCATGGCCGCCGGGCTGGCCACGCTGCACGTCCTCGAGAACGAGGATGTCGTTGAGAACGCCCGGGTGGTCGGGGCCGAACTGCAGCGCCGGCTCACCGAGCTGTTGCCCCGCTACGAGCTGCTGCACGAGGTCCGCGGGCGCGGGCTGATGATCGGCATCGAGTTCGGTGCGCCGACGTCGTCGCTGAAACAGCGCGCGCACTGGCGAGCACTGCAACTGGCCCGCAAGGGCCTGTTCGCGCAGACCGTCGTGCACGCGCTGTTCCACCGCCACCGCATCCTGACGCAGGTCTCCGGCGACCACATCGAGGTCATCAAGCTGATCCCGCCGCTGATCATCGGCGCGGCTGAGGTCGACCGGTTCATGGCCGCCTTCGTCGACGTCATGGACGACGCGCACGCCGGGCTCGCGCTCACCCGTGACTTCGCCGGAACGCTGACCTCCTCGCGGCGGCGGTCGTGAGTCTCTCCGACCTGCTGAGCTACCTGCTGGCCGCGTTCGCGGCGATGGGCAATGCGCTGGCCAACGTGATGCAGCGCAAATCCAGTCTCGAGCAGGATCCCGACCGGCCGTTCGGTGTCGCCGTGCTGTGGGACCTCGTCCGCTCGACCACCTGGATCATCGGTTTCCTCGGCATGGTCGGCTCGTTCGTGCTGCAGGCCGTGGCGCTGGGTTTCGGCCAGCTCTCCGCCGTCGAGCCGATCATCACCCTCGAGGTGCCGCTGACGCTGCTGGTCGCGGCCCGGATCTTCGGCAGCCGCCTGCATCGCCCCGAGTGGACGGGCATCCTGATGATGACGTTCGGCATGATCGTGCTCGTCGCGTTCCTGGCCCCGCGGTCCGGCGACGAGACCGACGTCGCGTCGGTCACCTACGCTGCCGCCGGTGGCGCCACCGCGGCCACGATCGTCATCCTCATCGGGCTGTCGCGCCGCGGCGGCCCCATCTGGCGCACGGCCTGCCTGGGCATGGCCACCGGAACGAGCTTCGGGCTGACCGCGACGTTCATCAAAGAGACGATCGCGCAGGCCGACGCCCGCGGCGTCGTCGGCGTGCTGACCACCTGGCAGACCTACGTCGCCGTCGGGTTCGGCGTGCTGGGGATCGTCATCATGCAGTGGGCCCTGCACACGGGCCCGCTGCTGGCGGCGCAGCCGGGCTTCACGCTCATGGACCCGCTCGTGTCGATCCTCTGGGGCGTGCTCGTGTTCCAGGAGACCACCCGGACGGGCTGGTGGCTGGTGCCCGCGAGCATCGGGGGGCTGGCCGTCGGCCGCGGCGTCGTCCAGCTGGCGCACTCGCCGCTGCTCGAACAGCTCAACGACGAGGCGGCGGACCGAACCGTCGGCGAGCCCGCCGCTGCCTGAGCCCACCACGCTGGGCTTACCCTGGCCGGGTGTGGACGACCGACCGCGACGACGACGAGGACGACCCGCAGCGGCCTGCGCCCTACGTCGACGGCGCGTGGGGGCGGACGGCCAACCCGAACACCGTCGAGGGCGAGTTGCAGAACATGGCCGCGTTCGGCAACGGGCTCGCCCGGCTCAGCGGCCCGCGCCGGCTGGCGGCCAAGATCGTCGTCTGGCTCCTGCTGATCGGCGTCGTGCTCACCATCGTCTACGGGGCCTTCGGCATCGTCCGCATCTGGTGAGCGGCGCCATCGCCGTGGCGGCAGTACCGTCGAGGTCATGTGGCGCACCAAGGAAGACCTCCCGCAAGCACCGGTGACCAAGACCGACGACGAGTGGCGCGAGCAGCTCAGCCCCGACGAGTACGCCGTGCTGCGCAAGGCCGGCACCGAGCGGGCCTTCACCGGCGAGTACACCGACAATCACCGGGAGGGCGTCTACCGTTGCCGGGCCTGCGGGCACGAGCTGTTCCGCAGCGACGCCAAGTTCGACTCGCACTGCGGCTGGCCCAGCTTCTTCACCCCGTTGGCCGGGGAGAACATCATCGAGCGCAGCGACCGGGCCATGGGCATGGTGCGCACCGAGGTGCTGTGCGCCAACTGCCACAGCCATCTCGGCCACGTGTTCAGCGGCGAGGGGTACGGCACGCCCACCGACCTGCGTTACTGCATCAACTCCATCTCGCTGACCTTCGACGAGCCGGCCTGACGCGTCACCGGCTGAGCGTTCCTCAGCGCAACCGGGCATGATCGGTGTCTATGGCCGAACAAGTCTGGCGGGTGGCGGGGCGCTACCTCGTGCTCGGCCGCATCGGCTCCGGGGGCATGGCCGATGTCGTCCGCGCCCACGACGAGCTGCTCGACCGCGACGTCGCGGTCAAGGTCTTCCGCAGCCCGCCCAGCACGCCCGACACCGCGACCGGCGTCGAGCGCCAGCAGGCCGAGCTGCGCGCGCTGGCCAGGCTCAACCACCCGAACCTCACCGTGCTCTACGACGGCTCGATCGTCGGCCAGGACGGACCCGCCTACCTCGTCATGGAGCTCATCGACGGCGGCAGCCTGGCAGAGGCCATCGAGAACGGCGGGCTGGGCGTCGAGCACACCGCCGAGGTCGGGGGCCAGATCGCCGACGCGCTGGCCTACGTGCACTCGGCGGGCATGGTGCACCGCGACGTGAAACCGGCGAACATACTGCTAGGTACGGACCGCAGCTCCGACTCCGACTTCGGACGGGCCCGGCTCACCGACTTCGGCATCGTTCGGCTGGTCGGCGACGAGCCACTGACCCAGGCCGACATGACCCTCGGTTCGGCGTCCTACCTCGCGCCCGAGCAGACCCGCGGCTCGAGCGTGGGGCCGCCCGCCGATATCTACGCCCTCGGACTGTCGCTGCTCGAGGCCCTGACCGGGCGCCGCTCGTTCGAGGGCCCGGCCCTCGAGGCGGCGATGGCCCGGCTGACCAACGACCCGCACGTGCCGCGTGACCTGCCCCAGCCCTGGCCGGGCCTGCTGCACGCGATGACCGCCCGCGACCCGGCGCAGCGGCCGACCGCGGCGCAGGTGGCCAAGGCGCTGCGCAACACCGACACGACCGCGGCAGCGCTCACCGCGCTGCCCGTGCCGGCCGGCTCGACCACTGCACTGCCACCGCCGGTCCGCGCCCCGCGCCCGGCCGATCCGCCGCCACCACCCCCGCCCCCGCCACGACGGGTGCCGGTGTGGGTCGCTGCCCTCGTCGGCCTGATCGTGCTGGCCGCGCTGGTCGGCGTCGTCCTGCTGGCCACGTCCGGGTCCGGCGGCAGCAACACGCCGGCACCCACGTCCTCAACGTCGACGAGCGGGTCGCCCTCCTCCTCGCCGGCGACGTCGAGCTCACGGGCGCCGAGCACCGATGACAGCCCGAGCGCACCCGAGTCCGACACCGCCAACTCGTCGCCGCAGACGTCGTCCGCGCCGCCGTCCAGCGCGTCGACGTCACGCACGTCGTCGCCCAGCACGCCGAGCACCAGCGCGACGACCGGCAAGTCGACCGCGGGCAGGTCGACGGCGAGCCAGTCGACCCCGGCCGCGGCCGGCCCGGCGAGCTCGGCGACGTCGTCGTCGCCTACGGCAGCGAGTCGATGATCTCGGCGACGCTGCGGCGGCGGCCGGTATAGAACGGCACCTCCTCGCGCACGTGCCGGCGGGCGCCGGACGCGCGCAGGTGCCGCATGAGGTCGACGATGCGGTGCAGCTCGTCGGCCTCGAAGGCGAGGATCCACTCGTAGTCGCCGAGCGCGAAGGAGGAGACGGTGTTGGCCCGGACGTCCTTGTAGTCGCGGGCCATCTGCCCGTGCTCGGCCAGCAGCGCCCGGCGCTCCTCGTCGGGCAGCAGGTACCACTCGT
>CAZZZE010000293.1:0-3952 GCA_964658365.1 uncultured Jatrophihabitantaceae bacterium | reverse complement strand
CGGAAACTGTCGGACCCTGTTGCGAGCATGGGTTCATGGACGTCGAGCTGGGCGAGGGGCAGCGGTTGTCGCTGCGTGCGCTCGATCCGGTGGCGCTCGATGCGGCGGGTCGGGTCGATGCGTTGGTGGCGTTGCAGCGGGTGCGGTCGTGGGTGGATGCGCAGGAGCAGGTGTTAGTGGCGGCGATGGCCGAGCCGGGCGATCCGCCGTCGGTGGCGCAGTCGGGTAGTCCGTCCTCGGACAAGCAGTATGTGCGGGAGGAGATCGCGTGTGCATTGCGGATCTCGCCGGTGACGGTGAACGCACGTCTGCATGTGGCGCGTGAGTTGACGCAGCGTCTGCCGGGCACGCTGGCGCTGCTCGGCGCGGGGGAGATCACGATGCGGGCGGCGCGGTTGTTGGCGGAGACGCTCGGGCCGTTGCCTGATGCCGTGGTCGCCGAGATCGAGCGGCGGGTGTTGCCGCGTGCACCGTTGCAGACGTTCCCAAACTTCCGGGCCTGTGTGCAGCGGGCGGTCCTCGCGCTTGATCCGCGCCGGGCCGAGGAGAAGCACCGGCATGCTGCCGAGCAGCGGCGGGTGGAGACCCGGGTGCTCGAGGACGGGATGGCTTCGCTGTTCGCGGTGTTGCCGGCCGATGATCTGGCTGCGGTGATGGTCGCGGTTCAGGCGGCGGCTGACGGGCTGCCTGCAGCGGACTATCCGGACGGTGCAGGTGCGGCTGATCGGCGTCGCGCAGATGCGCTGGTCGCGGTGTGTACGGGGGCGGCGGTGCCCTCGGTCGGGTCGCGGCAGGGTCGGCGACCCTCGGTGCAGGTCACCGTCGCTCTCTCGACATTGTTGGGGCTCGATGGTGAGCCGGGGGAGTTGGACGGGCACGGCCCGATCCCCGCGTCGTTGGCTCGGCGGATCGCCGCCGACAGCACCGGTACGTGGCGGCGGTTGGTGACCGACCCGCTGGGCCGGCTACTGGACTACGGCCGCAGTGTCTACCGGCCACCCCAGGCGTTGGCCGATCAGGTGATCGCCCGTGACCGGTGTTGCCGGTTCCCGGGCTGCCGGCGGCAGGCGGTGCGGTGCGACATCGATCATCAGATCGCGTGGGTCGACGGCGGATCGACGAACCCCGGCAACCTGGAGTGCTTGTGCGCGCGGCATCATGCCCTCAAACACGAGGCCGGCTGGAGCGTGCGCGGTGACCCCGCCGGCGTGCTGACCTGGACCTCACCCACCGGACACGTCTACCTCGACCCACCAGGCGTACACCCCGCCGGCGCAGGGGACGAGCGCAGCGAGGCGGCGTGACCGGGCGGCGTCAGCGGACGGACTCGACGACGGCGGCGAGACCCTGGCCACCGCCGATGCACATGGTCTCGAGCCCGTAGTGGCTGTCGCGGCGGTGCATCTCGTAGGCCAGCGTGGCGAGAATCCGCGCGCCGGTGGCGCCGACCGGGTGGCCGAGCGAGATGCCCGAGCCGTTGACGTTGAGTCGCTCGTAGTCGGCGTCGGAGAACTTCCATTCGCGCAGGACGGCGATGACCTGCGCGGCGAAGGCCTCGTTGAGCTCGATGAGGTCGATGTCGGCCAGGGTCAGCCCGGCCCGTCCGAGCGCGAGCGCAGTGGCGGGCACCGGCCCGATGCCCATGACTTCCGGGCCGACACCTGCGACAGCCCAGGACACGATCCGCAGCATGGGGCGCAGCCCGAGTCGCTCGGCGTTCTGCGGCGTGGTGACGACGCACATCGCCGCGCCGTCGTTCTGGCCGCTGCTGTTGCCGGCCGTCACCGTGGCGCCCTCGACGGTCTTGCCCATCACCGGGCGCAACCCGGCCAGCTTCTCGAGGGTCGTGTCGGGACGGGGGTGCTCGTCCTTGGTGACCACTGTCGGCTCGGCGCCCCGCTTGCCCGGCACCTCGACGCCCACGATCTCGTCGTCGAATCGGCCGGCCTCGACCGCGGCCGCGCACCGACGCTGCGAGGTGAGCGCGAATTCGTCCTGCTCCTCGCGGCCGATGCCGTACTCGGCACGCAGGTTCTCGGCCGTCTCGAGCATCCCGCCGGGGACGGGGTGGAACTTCCCGCCCGCGGTGACCCGGCCACGGGCGAGGCGATCCATGAGCTGCACACCGTCGCCCTTGACGCCCTTGCGCAGGCCCAGCGCGTAGTGCTCGGCCTGACTCATGCTCTCGACACCGCCCGCGACCACGAGGCTGGCGGCGCCGGAACCCACCTGCATGGCGGCATACAACACGGCTTGCAGCCCCGAACCGCAGCGCCGGTCGATCTGCAGGCCGGGCACCGAAGTGCCGAGGCCGGAGTCGAGTGCAGCGATGCGGCCGATCGCCGGGGCCTCGCCGTTGGGGTAGCAGTTGCCGAGCACGACATCGTCGACGTCGCCCTCACCGAGACCGGTCCGCGCGAGCAGCGAGGTCAGGCACGAGGCCGCCAGCTCGGCAACGGTGAGCTCGGAGAAAATGCCTTGGAATCCTCCGACGGGCGTGCGGACGGGTTCACAGATCACGACGTCGGTCATAGCGCCCAGCGTAGGGAGTCCGGGATTCTCTAGGGACGTGGGTGACCCTGTCGGTACATGGGACATAATGTCCCGTATACCGATCGAGAGGCGCGCTGATGACTGCCACCACGTCCCGTCCCGCTCCGGCCTGGAGCGACGACGACCTCGAGGCGTTCCGCGACCTCGCCCGCTCCTTCCTCGACAAGGAGTGCGCGCCGCACGAGCAGCGGTGGGGCGAGCAGCAGCACGTCGACCGCGCGGTCTGGAACAAGGCCGGCGAGCTCGGCCTGCTGTGCCCGTCGATCCCCGAGCAGTTCGGCGGTGGTGGCGGCACGTTCGCCCACGAGGCGATCATGGCTGAGGAGCAGGTGCGCGCCGGCGCGCCCAGCCTGGGCACGTCGGTGCACAGCACGATCGTCGCCCACTACGTGAACTCCTACGGCACCGAGGCGCAGAAGCGCACGTGGTTGCCGCAGCTGGCCTCGGGCGAGCTCGTCGGCGCGGTCGCCATGACCGAGCCCGGTACAGGGTCCGACCTGCAAGCGGTCAAGACACGCGCGATCCGCGACGGCGACTCCTACGTCATCGACGGCTCGAAGACGTTCATCTCCAACGGCCTGCAGGCCGAGTTCATCGTGCTGGTGGCCAAGACCGACCCCGACGACAAAGCCGCGGGCATCTCACTGATCGGCATCGACACCCGCGGCCTGGCGGGCTTCTCGCGCGGGCGGGTGCTGAAGAAGATGGGCCAGCACGGCCAGGACACCGCCGAGCTGTTCTTCGACGGTGTGCGGGTGCCGACGTCGAACCTGCTCGGCGAGCTCGAGGGCCAGGGATTCATCCAGCTCATGCAGCAGCTGCCGCAGGAACGCCTCGTGCTGGCCGTCGGTGCCATCGCCGCGATCGAGGAGACCATCGCCGTCACGGTGAAGTACACCAAAGAGCGGCACGCGTTCGGCAAGCCGGTGTTCAACTTTCAGAACACGAAGTTCAAGCTGGCCGAGGCCGCGACGAACGCCAAGATCGGTCGCGTCTTCATCGACGACTGCATCGCCAAGCACCTGCGCGGTGAGCTCGACGTCCCGACCGCATCGATGGCGAAGTGGTGGCTGACCCAGCAGCAGTGCGACATCGCCGACGAGTGCCTGCAGTTCTTCGGCGGCTACGGCTATATGGAGGAGTACCCGATCTCGCGGATGTACACCGACGCGCGGATCCAGAAGATCTACGGCGGCACCAACGAGATCATGAAGGAGATCATCAGCCGGTTCCTCTAGACCCGGCCGTGGTGCGGCCCGCGGCGAGCGTCCGGTACAGTCTGACGCTGGCCCGGACGCCGAAACGCGGTACGGGTCAGCCCATGGGGTATGGGGTAATTGGCAGCCCAACTGATTCTGGTTCAGTTAGTCTAGGTTCGAGTCCTGGTACCCCAGCGCAG
>CAZZZE010000292.1:0-3958 GCA_964658365.1 uncultured Jatrophihabitantaceae bacterium | reverse complement strand
CGATCGCGTCGTCGGTCTCGTCCTCGGGGTCGCCCTGCTCGCCGCCCAGCTTCAGCAATGCCGGGTAGAACACCGTTTCCTCGGCTTCGGCGTGGATGTCGAGACGGGTGGCCAACGGGCCCCAGATGGCGTCGAGTTCCTCCACGGTGCTGGCCTCGTCGAGCAGGAAGAACTGCCGACGGAACCAGTCGTGATCGGCGTAAATCAGTTCGATGATGTCGGCCATGGGTGCTCATTACCCATCGGGGCGAGGCCGGTCACCGGCAGGTGAGGGCGGGGACGGGCTCGGGTACGAGGGACGCGTGCAGATACTGGTGAGCGGAGCGTCCGGCTTCGTCGGCCGGTCTCTGGTTCCGGCCCTTCTCGGTGCCGGGCACGACGTCCGGGCCATGACCCGTCACCCGGACGCCTACGACGGGCCGGGGGAGCCGGTGCGCGGCGACGTCGACGACCCCGGCTCGCTGCCGGCGGCGCTGGCCGGCTGCGAGGTCGCCTACTACCTGGTGCACTCCCTGGATCACCGCGACTTCGTCACCCGCGACGCCGCCGCGGCGCGTGGTTTCGGTGTCGCGGCGGCCGCGGCCGGGGTGCAGCGCATCGTCTACCTCGGCGGCCTGGGCGATCCCGCCGACCGGCTCTCGGCCCACCTGCGCAGTCGCCAGGAATGCGAGGGTCTGCTCGCGCTGGCCGGGGTCCCGGTGACCTCGCTGCGCGCCGGCATCGTCATCGGGCATCGGGGCGCCAGCTGGGAGATCATCCACAATCTCGTCGGGAAGCTGCCGGCGCTGGCCGTCCCGCAATGGGGTCGCACCCGGACGCAGCCGATCGCGCTGGCCGACATGGTCCGTTACCTGCTCGGCGTGCTCGACATCGACGACCGCGAGACCTACACCTTCGAGGTCGGCGGCGCCGACGTCCTGCGGTACTCGGACATGCTCAGCCGGGTCAGCGTCCTGGAGGGGCGGACCTCGGTCTTCCTGCCGATCTGGCTGCCCGGCGGGACCCGTCCCGCCGCCCTCGCCGCGGCCGAGGCGCTGCCCCTGCTCACCGGGGTCGACCGGCACACCGTGCGCGCCCTCATCGAGTCGATGAACAACGAGGTCGTCGTGCGCGACGACCTCGTGCGCAGCGTGGTGCCCTTCGAGCCGATGGGTTACGACGACGCCGTGCTGGCCGCGCTGCGCGACGGGGGCGCCCACCGGCCGGCAGGGCACCGGGGACCCCGCTGAGCGAGGTCCCCGGCGTATCCCCCGCGCGCGTCACGATCACGCGTGCTGTCCGGGTCCCCCGATCCGGAGCGTGCGGGTGGAGTGCGTCCAGCGTCGTGGGTCGCCTCCGGCACTGTCAATGACCTCCGGCGTGTCCCGCACCGCCGGACAGGGCAGGCTGGGGAGGTGCTGGGACTCCCTGACTCCGTCCGCGTCTGCCTGTTCGACCTCGACGGCGTGCTCACCGACACCGCGTCGGTGCACCGCGCCGCCTGGAAGGACACCTTCGACCCGGTGCTGCGCAAGCACGGGCAACAGCCGTTCACCGACGACGACTACGCCGACTACGTCGACGGCAAGCCCCGGCTTGACGGCACCCGCGACTTCTTGACGTCCCGTCACCTCGACATCCCCGAGGGCGGCAAGGACGACGGCCCGGACGACGAGACCGTCCACGGCATCGCCGCGCGGAAGAACGACGAGGTCCTGGCCAAGATCAAACGAGACGGCGTCACGGTCTATCCCGGCTCGCAGCGCTACCTCGAGGCCGCGAAGGACGCGGGGCTGCGGCGCATCGTCGTGTCCTCCAGCGCCAACACCGAACAGGTGCTGCAGGTGACCGGGCTGGCTGCGCTCGTCGAGGGACGGGTCGACGGGAAGACGATCGACGAGCAGGGGCTCAAGGGCAAGCCGGCGCCGGACTCGTTCCTGGCCGGGGCGAAGCTCGTCGGCGCCGGCCCCGACGCGTGCGTCGTCTTCGAGGACGCCACTGCGGGCGTCGAGGCCGGGCACAGCGGCAGGTTCGGCTACGTCGTCGGGGTGAACCGCATCGACGCCCACCACGCGCAGGACCTGTCGAAGCACGGCGCGTCGGTCGTGGTCGACGACCTCGCCGACCTGCTCGACGGCCCCGGCCCCGGCCACGCCGCATGAGCACCGAGCCGACCCGACCGGCGACGCGCAACCGGTCGTCGTTCAACGACCGCTTCCCGGCCGACCCGTGGGTGCTGCGCGAGGTCGGTCTCGACCACCGCGAGCTCGCGCAGTCCGAATCGCTGTTCGCCCTGGGCAACGGGCACATCGGCGTGCGCGGCAACCTCGACGAGGGCGACCCCAACGGGCTGTCCGGGACCTACCTGAACTCTTTCTACGAGACCCGGCCGCTGCCCTACGCCGAGGCCGGTTACGGCTACCCCGAGACCGGCCAGACGATCCTCAACGTCACGAACGGCAAGATCATCCGGCTGCTCGTCGACGACGAGCCGCTCGACCTGCGCTACGGCCAGCTGATCTCGCACGAGCGGGTGCTCGACCTGCGACGCGGCGTGCTCGAGCGTCGCGTCGAGTGGGAGTCGCCGGCCGGCACCCGGGTGAAGCTGCACACCGAGCGGCTGGTGTCGCTGTCCCGACGCTCGATCCTGGCCGTCCGCTACCGGGTCGAGGCGGTGGACGCCCCGCTGCGCATCGTCATCCAGTCCGAGCTGGTGGCCAACGAACCGCTGGTGACCCAGTCCAAGGACCCGCGTGCGGCCGCGGCGGTCAAGGACGCGCTCGCGTCGATCACGCATGACTCGCAGGGCAACCGCGCGCACCTGGTGCACCAGACCCGCTCGAGCGGGTTGCGGGTGGCCGCAGCGATGGGCCACCACCTCGACGCGGCACAGGAGTGCGCCACCGAGATCACCGACCACCCGGACTGGGCGCGCTACACGGTGTCGAGCACGCTCGCGCCGGGTGAGACCACCGAACTGGTCAAGTTCGTGGCCTACGGGTGGTCCGCCACGCGCACGACTCCGACCCTGCGCGACCAGGTCGACGCCGGGCTGATCAGTGCCGAGCAGGCCGGTTGGGACACCATCGAGCGCGAGCAGCGCGAGCATCTCGAGGAGTTCTGGTCGGGAGCGGACGTCGAGCTCGACGGCCCGGTCGAGATCCAGCGCGCCGTCCGCTTCGGGGTCTTCCACGCCTACCAGGCCAGCGCCCGCGCCGAGCACCGCTGCATCCCGGCCAAGGGCCTCACCGGCCCCGGCTACGACGGTCACGCGTTCTGGGACACCGAGATGTTCGTCCTGCCGCTGCTGACGGCCACCGCACCGCACGCCGCCGGCGACGCCCTGCGCTGGCGCCTCGACACGCTGGACGCCGCTCGCGACCGCGCCCGCACGCTGCGCCTGCGCGGGGCGGCGTTCCCGTGGCGCACGATCGCCGGCGAGGAGTGCTCGGGCTACTGGCCCGCCGGTACCGCCGCGTTGCACATCAACGCCGACATCGCCGCCGCGGCCGCGCGGTACGTCTGGTGGACGCGCGACGACGACTTCGCCCGCACCGTCGCGCTGCCCCTGCTCGTCGAGACGGCCCGGCTGTGGTGCTCGCACGGCTACGACGGGCCTGACGGGCAGTTCCACCTCGACGGGGTCACCGGGCCCGATGAGTACACCGCGGTCATCGACGACAACGTGTTCACCAACCTGATGGCCAAGCGCAACCTGCGCTCGGCTGCCGAGCTGGCCCAACGCTTCGCCGACGACGCACGAGCCCTCGCCGTCGGCGACGACGAGACCGAGCGCTGGGCCGACTGCGCCGAACGGATGGCGGTGCCCTACAACGAGCGCCTGCAGGTCCACGAGCAGGACCGCGGCTTCACCTCGCGGGCCACCTGGGACTTCGAGCGCTCCGACCGCAACCACGAGTACCCGCTGCTGCTGCACGCGCCGTACTTCGACCTCTACCGCAAGCAGGTCGTCAAGCAG
>CAZZZE010000291.1:0-3962 GCA_964658365.1 uncultured Jatrophihabitantaceae bacterium | reverse complement strand
GCGTCGTGCAGGGTCAGCAGGTGGGTGAGCGTCGAGCGGGTGAACGGCGTCTCGCGAGGGACCACGACGAGCGGGCGACGCTCCTTCAGCGTGACGTCGGCGGCGCGCTGCAGCAGATCCTTCGACAGCCCGATCGCGATGCCCGCGACGGCCGCGGTCGAGGCCGGCACGACGACCATGCCGCGCGTCTCGTAGGACCCGCTGGCCGGCCCGGCGCCGAGATCCCCGGCCGACCAGTAGGCGGTGTCGCCGGGGTCGCGGCCCAGCCAGGTGGCGAGGTCGTCGCGCCAGCGCGCGTCGCGGAAGGAGATGCCGGTCTCGTCGAGGATGGTCAACCGTGCGGCGCGGGACACGACCAGGTCGACGGCCTCGCCGCCGTCGAGCAGCGCCGTGATCACCGCGCGGGCGTAGGGCGTTCCCGACGCCCCGGAGACGCCGACGACCCACGGGCGTCGCGTCATGCCCCGAGCCCGTGCACCAACAGGTCGCAGAGTGCGAAGCCGAACAGCCCGATCCCGATGACGCCGTTGGCGGTGAAGAACGCGCGGTTGACCCGAGACAGGTCGTGCGCCCGCACGATCGTGTGCTCGTAGATCAGCACCAGCGCGGTCAGCGCCAGGCCCGTCCACCACAGCCAGCCCAACCCGGCGGCCGCGCCGAACCACGCGAACGCGGCGACGGTGACCACGTGCACGACGGCCGACGCGCGCAGCGCCGCCGCGATGCCGAAGCGGGCAGGCACCGACCGCACACCGGTGACGCGGTCGACCTCGTAGTCCTGGCACGCGTAGATCAGGTCGAAGCCGCCGATCCAGGTGCCGACCGCGACACCCAGCGCGGTCGCTGCCCACGACGCGTGCCCCGTGACCGCGATCCACGCCCCGACCGGCGCGACGAACTGCGCGAGCCCCAGCAGCACCTGCGGGTAGTCGGTGAACCGCTTGCCATAGGAGTAGAGGACGAGCACGGCGACGGCCGCGGGAGCGAGCGCCAGGCACACCCACGACAGTGCAGCGCACGCGGCGAGGAACACAGCCAGCGCGACGGCGGTGCCGGCCCACGCGGTCGACAGCGTGACCTCGCCGGTGACCAGTTCGCGACGAGCGGTGCGGGGGTTGAGCGCGTCGAAGCTGCGGTCGAGGATCCGGTTGGCGCTCATGGCCACGGTGCGCGCAGAGACCATGGCGACGGTGATCAGCAGCAGCTCGACCCAGTGCACCGAGCGGGTCTCGCGCCACATCGCGGTGAGCGCGGCGATGTAGGCGAACGGCAGCGCGAACACCGAGTGCTCGATCATCACCAGCGACAGGAACTTGCGGACGTGCCCGCGCTCCCGCGCGTCCGCCAGAGGTGAGGTGAGATCGCCGGTGGTCACACGTCGATTCTGCCTCTCAGCCGAATCGCGCCGGTTGACCGGTCGCCTCGAGCACTGCCATCCAGAGGTCGCCGTCCGGGTCGACCTGGTTGCGCCCGCTCGTGGCGAGCGTGATCGGGATGTGCACGAAGCGGCCGTGCCACATGCCGACGACCATGGCGGTCCGGCCGGCCATGGCCGCGTGGACGGCGGCCTGGGCGAGCCGCAGGCAGTAGACCGCGTCGTAACCGTTGGCCGCGACGCTGCGGATCGCGTACCCGGGGTCGACGTAGCGCAGGCTCAGCTCGACGCCCTCGCGCGCGAAGTGGTTCGCGACGCGGTCGCGCGTCAGCGTGCCGATGTCGGCGAGCCGGGCGTTGCCGGAGGCGTCGGTGCCGGCCGTCTGCAGCAGGTCCTGCCCGGCGCCCTCGGCGGCCACCACGACCGCGTGCCCGTTGGCCTCGACGCGGCGGCGAAGCGCGTCGAGCAGGCCGCCGTCGCCCTCGAAGCGGAACGGGACCTCGGGGATCACCACGAAGTCGACGTCGTGCTGGGCCAGCGCGGCGTAACAGGCGATGAAGCCCGAGTGCCGGCCCATGAGCTTGACCAGGCCGACGCCGTGCGGCGTCGAGCGGGCCTCGGTGCCCGCCGCCCGGATCGACTCCGCGGCGCGGGTGAAGGCCGTCTCGAAGCCGAAACTGCGGTCGATGAACGGGATGTCGTTGTCGATCGTCTTCGGGATCCCGACGACGGCGAGGTCGTACCCCCGCGCGTCGGCGCTCTCGGCGATGCGTTGGGCGCCGCGCAGGCTGCCGTCGCCGCCGATCACGAACAGCACCGAGATGCCGAGGTCGACGAGCGAGTCGAGCATCTCCTCGGGGTCCTGTGCGCCCCGGCTGGTGCCCAGCACGGTGCCGCCGCGGTGCTGGATGTCGTGCACGGCGGTGCGGGTGAGCGCGACGGTGTCCTTCGCGCCGTCGGCGGTCAGCCCGCGGTAGCCGTCGCGGAAACCGACGACGTCGTGGATGCCGTAGCGATCGTTGAGCTCGAGGACCAGTCCACGGACGACGTTGTTCAGGCCCGGGCACAGCCCGCCACAGGTCACGACGCCGGCGCGCGTGGTCGCCGGGTCGAAGTACAGGCTGCGCCGCGGGCCGGCCGGCTCGAAGGCCGGTAGCTCGGCGACGGCGACGCCGCGGTCGGTCGCCATGGCGCGGGTGTCGTCGAGCAGCACGCGGTCGGACTCGCCGACCCAGTGGACCGTGTCGCGGCGGCCGTCCAGTTCGTGCGCCAGCGGCGAGACGTAGCGGCACTCGCCGAGCTCGCGCACGGTGAGGTCGGCCTGGGTGAGGGCGAGGACGTCCCGGGTGAACACCGCGCCGATGGTGCGGCAGGGACGTTTCCGGCAGGTGACGCGCCCCACACGCGGACGACACCGTGCTCGTCGCGAGCACGGGAACGACGCCGTGCACCTGACGCGGCCGGGACACCGCGATCAGCACGGAGTCGACACCGTGCTCGTCGAAGGCGCGCGGATCAGCGCGACGGGGGTGGCCGCAGAGGTCAGCGCCGCGACCAGCGGTGGGCCTTCGGGGACGGCGCACCGATGCCGTACTCGGCCCAGCGCCGCTCGACCGTCGCCCGCGTGTCGTCGGTGAGCACGCACTCGGTCGGCCAGCCGCGGTGGTAGCCCTCGGCGGGCAGCTTGCGGGTGGCGTCGATGCCGAGCTTGCCGCCGTAGAACTGCTCGTACGAGCCGTGGTCCAGGTGGTCGACCGGCCCCTCGCTGTGCAGGACGTCGCGCCCGTAGTCGACGTTGCCGAACGCCCGCCAGGCGACCTCGGCGTAGTCGTGCACGTCGCAGTCGGCGTCGACGACCACGATCAGCTTCGACAGCGACATCAGGCCGGCGCCCCAGATCGCGTTCATGACCTTCTGCGCGTGCTTGGGGAAGCGCTTGACGATGCTGACGATGACCGCGTTGTGGAACACGCCCGCCTCAGGCAGGTCGTAGTCGACGATCTCGGGCACCGTGAGCCGGATCAGCGGCAGGAAGATCCGTTCCGTCGCCTTGCCGATCGGCCCGTCCTCCTGCGGCGGCCGCCCGACGATGATCGACTGATAGATCGGCTTCTTGCGCATCGTCACCGTCTCGACGCGCACGAACGGGAACGGCTCGACCGGCGTATAGAAGCCGGTGTGGTCGCCGAACGGCCCCTCGGGCAACCGTTCCCCCGGCTCGACCCAACCCTCGAGGATCACCTGCGCGTCGGCCGGCACCTGCAACGGCACGCTGACGCAGTCGACCATCGGCACCCGCTCGCGCTGGACGAAGCCGGCGAACAGGTACTCGTCGATGTCGGCGGGCAGCGGCGCCGACGCCGCGTACGTCACCGCGGGCGGGCAGCCGAAGGCGATGGCGACGGGCAGTCGCTCACCGCGCCGCTCGGCGATCGCGGCGTGCGACGTCGAGTCCTTGTGGATCTGCCAGTGCAGGCTGACCGTCCGCTCGTCCTGCAGCTGCAGCCGGTACATGCCCAGGTTGCGGGCGCCGGTGTCGGGGTGCTTGGTGTGCGTCAGGCCCAGGTTCAGGAACACGCCGCCGTCC
>CAZZZE010000290.1:0-3985 GCA_964658365.1 uncultured Jatrophihabitantaceae bacterium | reverse complement strand
GAGATGATGACCTTCTTGGCGCCGCCCTCGACGTGCACCTTGGCCTTGGTGGCGTCGGTGAAGATGCCGGTGGACTCGATGACGACGTCGGCGCCGATGTCACCCCAGGGCAGCTCCTTGGGGTCGCGCAGGGCGAACGCCTTAAAGCTCTTGCCGTCGACCGCGATCTCGTCCTCGGTGGAGGTGACATCGCCGGGGAAACGACCGAGGATCGAGTCGTACTTCAGCAGGTGGGCCAGGGTGGCGTTGTCGGTGAGGTCGTTGACGCCGACGATCTCGACGTCGGCCCCCGATGCGGCGACCGCACGAAAGAAGTTGCGGCCGATGCGGCCGAATCCGTTGATGCCCACACGTACGGTCACTGCGCTGCTCCTCGGGACGGTCAGGTCTGCGGTCGTCGACACCGACCCTATCGGGTACCCGCGAGTAGCCGTTCGGATCGCTAGGGCGTGAGCATCTCCGGCGTCACGGCCGACTCGGTGTCGGGGATGCCGAGGTCCTGCGCGCGCCTGTCGGCCATGGCCAGCAGCCGACGGATGCGTCCGGCGACCGCGTCCTTCGTCATGATCGGGTCCGAGAGCGCGCCGAGTTCCTCGAGCGAGGCCTGCCCGTGCTCGAGACGCAGCCGGCCGGCCTGCAGCAGGTGCTCCGGGGCGTCGTCGGCCAGAATCTCGAGCGCACGGCTGACCCGAGCGCTGGCCGCGACCGCGGCGCGGGCCGAACGCCGCAGGTTCGCGTCGTCGAAGTTGGCCAGCCGGTTGGCGGTGGCGCGCACCTCGCGGCGCATCCGCCGCTCCTCCCAGTGGATCACCGACTCGTGCGCGCCGAGGCGGGTGAGCAGGGCGCCGATCGCGTCGCCGTCGCGCAGGAGCACCCGGTCGCCGCCGCGTACCTCGCGCGCCTTCGACGACACCCCGAGCCGCCGGCCGACGCCGACGAGGGCCAGTGCGGCCTCGGGGGACGGGCAGGAGATCTCGAGCGCGCAGGCGCGACCCGGCTCGGTGAGCGAGCCGTGCGCCAGGAACGCACCACGCCACGCGGCCTCGGCGTCGGCCATGCCGCCGGCGACGACGTGGTGCGGCAGGCCCTTGACCGGTCGACCGCGCAGGTCGACGAGGCCGGCCTGGCGGGCCAGGCGCTCGCCGTCCTTCGTGACGCGCACCAGGTAGCGGCTGCTCTTGCGCAGGCCGCCGCTGGCCACGATCTGGACCTCCGAGCCGTGACCGAAGATGTCGGCGATCTCCTTGCGCAGCCGCCGGGCCACCGAACCGGTGTCGAGCTCGGCCTCGATGACGATGTGGCCGCCGATGAGATGCAGGGCACCGGCGAAGCGCAACATCGTGGCCAGCTCGGCCTTGCGGGCGGACATGCGGGTCACGGGAACTCGGCTCAGCTCGTCCTTGACCGCTGCCGTCATCGCCATGCGTTCGCCTTTCCGCCCGGGTCGCCGGTGATCGGCTCCTCGATCACGCTGCTGATCGCCTCACTCAGTCGTTCCGGGTCGTGCCGCTCCACGCTGTCGTCGGCGGCGAGTTTAGACACTACGAGACGAGCACCGAGTGCGCGCGCGCTGCGGCGAAGTTCCTCCGGGTCGAGCACCGACTCCCGGTCGGCGAGCACCGCGTCGATGGGCAGTCCGCCGAACGGTTCGGCATGGGTCTGCAGCAGGTCCAGCAGCTCGTGCGGTGCATAGTCGTCGGTCTCGCCGGCCTGCGGCACCAGATTGAGCACCACCACGAGCCGTGCGCTCGTGCTGGCGAGCGCCCGGCCGAGCTCTCGCAGCAGCAGGTGCGGGATGACGCTGGTGAACCACGATCCGGGCCCCAGCACCACGACGTCGGCCTCGCGCACGGCGTCGACGGCGTCGGCACAGGCCGGCGCGCCCGGTGGCAGCAGCCGCACCGACACCACCCGTCCTGGCGTGCTGGCGATCGACACCTGCCCCCGGATCTGCCGGGTGCGCTCCGGGTCGTCGGGGTCGAACCGGTCGGCCTCGCCGACCAGGTCGAGCGGCACGGGGCTCATCGGCAGCACCCGGCCGACCGCGCCCACCAGGTCCCCGAGGACGGCGAGAGCGCGTACCGGGTCGTCGTCGCGCTCGAGCAGGCCGGTGAGCAGCAGGTTGCCGACGGGATGGCCGGCGAGCACGCCGGTGCCGCCGATGCGGTGCTGCAGCAGGTCGGCCCACGCGGTGTGCGCGGGGTCGTCGCCGGCCAGCGCCGCCAGAGCCATGCGCAGATCGCCCGGCGGGAGCACCTTGAGCTCGCGCCGGATGCGCCCGGACGACCCGCCGTCGTCGGCGACGGTGACGATCGCGGTGAGGTCGCCGGTGATCAGGCGCAACGCGCACAGCGCCGCGTGCAGCCCGTGCCCACCGCCCAGCGCGACGGCCTTGATCGGGTGTCTGCTCACCACACCCGCCGGCCGTCCGCTGCGCTCATTCACGACCGAGATCCCGATGGACGACCGTCGTCTCGACCCCCATGGCCCGCAACCTCGTCGCCAGCTCGCCGGACATCGCGACCGAGCGGTGCTTGCCGCCCGTGCAGCCCACCGCGAGCGTGAGGTAGCGCTTGTTCTCGCGGCTGTAGCCGGCACCGATGATGCGCAGGATGTCGGTGTAGCGGTCGAGGAACTCGAGCGCGCCCTCCTGGCTGAGCACGTAGTCGCGGATCTCGGGGTCCTTGCCGGTCAGTGGGCGCAGCTCCGGGATCCAGTGCGGGTTGGGCAGGAAGCGGACGTCGACGACGAGATCGGCGTCGACCGGCAGGCCGTACTTGTAGCCGAAGCTCAGTACCGTCGCACGCAGCGAGGGCCGGCCCTCGGCGCCCAACCCGGTGAAGGCCGACTCGATCGAGCGCCGCAGATCGTGCACGGAGCGATCGCTGGTGTCCAGGACGAGGTCGGCCTCCTCGCGCAGCGGTGACAGCAGGCGGCGCTCGGCCGCGATGCCGTCGACGAGCCGGCCGCCGGCCTGCAACGGGTGCTCGCGACGGTTGTTCTCGAAGCGGCGCACGAGCACGTCTTCCTGGGCCTCGAGGAACAGCACCCGTGGGCGCATGCGCCGGTCGGCGAGGTCGCGGATGACACTGCGCAGATCCTTGGAGAACGCACGACTGCGGACGTCCATGACCACGGCGAGCCGGGTGACCGCGCCTTGGCTGCGGCTGCCGAGATCGACGAGCGTGCCGATCAGTTCGGGCGGCAGGTTGTCGACGACGAAGAACCCGAGGTCCTCGAAGCACTTCGCGGCCGTGCTGCGCCCGGCTCCCGAGAGTCCGGTGATGATGACCGTCTCGAGGGCGCCGACCTCGCCGGTCGGCTCGCTCTCGCTCATAGGACCTCTCCGGTGGTCACGTTGACGGCGGGCGTCTCGGCCCCTGCGGGCGCCAGTGCGGCGACGATCGCCTGCGCGGTGCGCTCACCGACGCCCGGCACCGCCACGATGTCCTCGACCGAGGCCGCGCGCAACCGCTTGAGCGAGCCGAAGTGCGCCAGCAGCGCCTTGCGGCGCGTCTCGCCGAGGCCCGGTATGTCGTCGAGCGCGGACGTCGTCATCGCCTTCGATCGCTTCTGCCGGTGGTAGGTGATCGCGAAGCGGTGGGCCTCGTCGCGCACCCGCTGCAGCAGGTACAGCCCCTCGGACGTGCGCGGCAGGATCGCGGGGTAGGGCTGGCCGGGCAGCCACACCTCCTCGAGGCGCTTGGCCAGGCCGACCAGCGCGACGTCGTCGATGCCGAGGTCGTCGAGGACGGCCTTGGCCGCGGCCACCTGCGGGGCGCCGCCGTCGACGACCAGCAGGTTCGGTGCGTAGGCGAACCTGCGCGGCCGGCCGGTCGTGGGGTCGATGCCCGGCGCCACCCCGACGTCGGCGCCGTCCCCGGTGATCGGGTCGGCGACGTCGACGTCCTCGGCGACCGGACCGTCCTGGACCTGCTCGTCGAGGTAGCGCGCGAAGCGGCGCCGCACCACCTCGGCGATCCAC
>CAZZZE010000289.1:0-3986 GCA_964658365.1 uncultured Jatrophihabitantaceae bacterium | reverse complement strand
CACCTGTTCTGGTTCTTCGGCCATCCCGAGGTGTACATCATCGCGTTGCCGTTCTTCGGCATCGTCACCGAAGTCATCCCGGTGTTCAGCCGCAAACCGCTGTTCGGCTACAAGGGCATGGTGCTCGCGACGCTGTCCATCGCCGCCCTGTCGCTGACGGTGTGGGCGCACCACATGTTCACGACCGGGGCCGTGCTGCTGCCGTTCTTCAGTGTCATGACGTTCCTGATCGCCGTCCCGACGGGCATCAAGTTCTTCAACTGGATCGGCTCGATGTGGCGCGGCGCGGTGACCTTCGAGACGCCGATGATCTTCGCCGTCGGCTTCCTGGTCACCTTCCTGTTCGGTGGGCTCACCGGCGTCATGCTGGCCAGCCCGCCGATCGACTTCCACGTCGCCGACAGCTACTTCGTCGTGGCCCACTTCCACTACGTGCTGTTCGGCACCATCGTGTTCGCGGTCTACTCGGGCATCTACTTCTGGTTCCCGAAGTTCACCGGCCGCTACATGGACGAGCGGCTGGGTCGGTTCCACTTCTGGCTGACGTTCGTCGGCTTCCACCTGACGTTCCTCGTGCAGCACTGGCTGGGCGCCGAGGGCATGCCGCGCCGCTACGCCGACTACCTGCCCACCGACGGGTTCACGACGCTGAACACGATCTCCAGCATCGGCTCGTTCGTGCTCGGCACGTCGCTGCTGCCGTTCGTCTACAACGTCTACAAGAGCTACCGCTACGGCGAGATCGTCACCGCCGACGACCCGTGGGGGCACGGCAACTCCCTCGAGTGGGCGACGTCCAGCCCGCCGCCGCGGCACAACTTCACCTCCATCCCGCGCATCCGCTCCGAGCGCCCGGCGTTCGAGGCGCACTACCCGCACCTGCTCGAGCGCCTCGAGCGGGAGGCGCACGCCGGCGGCCGCCGGCACAACCCCGAGGCCAAGTCGCTCGCGACGTCGATCTCCGGCACCGGCGGAGCCCGGCAGGGACAGAGGGACGTCGACCCGGGCAACTAGGCCGCCATGGAGCCGACCGCAGTACTGGTCACCGTCTCCGGGCGTGACCGCCCGGGGGTCACGGCCTGGTTCTTCGCAGCGCTCGCGGCACACGACGTCGACGTGCGCGGCGTCGAGCAGGTGGTCATCCAGGACCGGCTGATCCTGGCCGTGTCGATCGAGCTGCGTGGTGATCCGGCGGCCCTGCGCCACTCGGTGACGCATGCCGCCGACTCGCTGGGCATGGAGTGCGAGGTCGTGCTCGCCGAGCCCGCGGGCGGCGCGCCGGCGGCCGGCGAACGGGGCAGCCGCAGCCACGTGATCATCATGGGCCGGCCGCTGCGACCCGGCGCGGTCAGCCACGTCGCGCAGTGCGTCGCCGACGTCGGCGCCAACATCGAGTCGATGACCCAGCTGGCCACCGAGCCGGTGTACAGCATCGAGCTGATCGTGCGCAGCCCCGACCCGACGGCCCTGCGCGCCGCGCTCGTCCGCGCCGCCGACGACACCGGAGTCGACATCGCCGTCGAGCCGGCCGGGCTGCGGCGCCGCGCGAAGCGCCTCGTCGTGCTCGACGTCGACTCCACGCTCATCCGCGACGAGGCCATCGACGTGCTCGCGGCGCGGGCCGGCGTAGGCGCGCAGGTCGCGGAGATCACCGCACGCGCCATGAACGGCCAGCTGGACTTCGCCGAGTCGTTGCGCGCCCGGGTGGCGCTGCTCGAAGGGCTCGGCACTGACGATCTGGCGAAGGTGCGGGACTCCCTCGAGCTGACGCCGGGCGCGCGGACCTTCGTGCGCACGCTGCACCGCGTCGGCTGTCACGTCGGGGTGGTCAGCGGCGGCTTCACCTTCGTGACCGACCGCTTCGTCGCCGAACTCGGTCTGGACTTCGCCGCGGCCAACGTGCTCGAGATCGTCGACGGCCGGCTCACCGGCAGGCTGGTCGGCGAGCTGCTCGACCGCGCCGGCAAGGCGGCGGCGCTGCGCCGCTTCGCCGAGCGCTTCGGGGTGCCGCTATCGCAGACCGTGGCCGTCGGCGACGGCGCGAACGACATCGACATGCTCGAGGCCGCCGGGCTGGGCGTGGCATTCAACGCGAAGTCGGCCCTGCGCGCGGCGGCCGACACCTCCGTGAACCTGCCCTACCTCGACAGCATCCTGTTCGTGCTCGGCATCAGTGGCGACGAGGTCGCCGAGGCCATCGCCGCCGACGACTGAATCGGTGATCAACTGCGGACCGTGATCGCTCACCGACCGGGATCCGCAGTTGATCAAGCTGCGGCGACGGCCCGCAGGCCTCGTCCACAGCGCGTGCGGGCGTCCACAGCAGCCGCGTGCGCCGAGACGAAGGGCGTGCCGTCCCCGCACCCTGGGTCGATGCCGCTCACCCGCGCCGATGAACTGCCCCGGGTCCTGTCCGCCGCGACCGCAGGGCTGTCGGGGGTGACGCGGTCCACCGCGCGCACCCAGCTGGCCCACGGGTCCTGGCAGCGCATGGCCCCGGGCGTCTTGCTGACCCGGCCCGACCCGCCGACGCGCTACGACTGGGCGGCCGCCGGGGTGCTGCTGGCGCCGCGGGCCGCCGTGAGTGGTTGGGAAGCGCTTCAGCTCGCTGGCCTGACGCGTGCCCAGGCGCCCGCTGGACTGCCCGTGCTCGTCCTGACCCGGGAGCACCGCTCACGCCGGCTCGGGCCGCTGCTGATCCGCCGTACCGACCGTCCCTACACGGCGCAGGTGACGCCCTGGCAGGCCGACCTCCCCCTGACAGCGGTGGTCCAGACCGCACGCGCGGTGGCCGACGTCGCCATTTCGCTGTCGAGCTTCGACGCGGTGCGCGACGTCGTGGCTGCCGCGCTGCAACGCCGGCGGTGCACCGTCGACGAACTCCTCGACGAACTCGACGCCGGCCCGCGTCAGGGCAGCGCCTTCTTCCGCGACGCGCTGGGCGAGGTGTCGGCCGGTGCCCGGTCCGTGGCTGAGGCGCGTGCGCTGGCCGGGCTGCGCGGCAGCGGACTGCGCGGCTTCGAACTGAACGTGCCCGTGCTTGACGCCGGCCGGCGGCACGTCTTCACGGTCGACTTCCTCTGGCGGGCGCTACGAGCTGCGCTCGAGATCGACAGCGCGGAGTACCACTTCCGCCGCGGGGACTGGGTGCGAACCCTCGACCGGCATGCCGCGCTCACCGCGGCCGGATTGTCGGTGCTGCACCTGTCGCCGTCGCAGATCTCGGCCGACGGTGCCTGGGTGGCGCGGGTGCGTCGGTGGCTCGACGCGCGCGCGGCGGAAGTGCGCCTGCCGAGCGGGGGCGCGCAGAGCGGACAGCTGCGAGGCGATCCCGTGCCGCTCGTCCTGCCGGGACTAATGCGGCTGTAGTGAGGCCCGCGCCGCCATCCACTCGGTGATCAACTGCGGATCCGGGTTGCCTACCGACCAGGATCCGCAGTTGATCACCAAGGGAGAGGGGGAGGAGTGGTCAGACCTTGCGCGGGCCGATCCCGGCGCCGGTGCCGACGAGCAGGTAGGCGATCACCAGCAGGTAGAACCCGATCCGCGCGTGCTCGATGACGTAGGAGTAGGAGACGAAATCGCCGAACTGCAGCGCCAGGAAGCTCAACCCGGCCGCGGCGATGCCCACGACCACGCCGATGACGCGCATGATCCGCAACGCCGGCGACGGGAAGCTCGCGGCCACTGCCGCCAGCACGGCCACGATCAGGAACGTCCAGGCCAGCCAACCGAAGTAGGCCGACGCGAAGCTGTTCACCTGGCCGCCCCGGGCGGTGAGGACGTCGTCGGTCTCGGAGAAGGATCGGCTGCCGCCGCCGGAGACGCTGAACCACTCGAGGCCGGTGAGCGCCACGATGCCGACGATGCCGCCGAGCAGGGCCAGGACGGTGCTGACGATGCCGAACGCCTGATCGCTGGCCGCACCGAAGGGGTTGGCGGTCGAGTCGTTGAACCGCGGCCGCTGACCTGGCTGCGGCGCCTGG
>CAZZZE010000288.1:0-4007 GCA_964658365.1 uncultured Jatrophihabitantaceae bacterium | reverse complement strand
GACGCCGAGGTCGCGGTCGCGGTCGTCGGGGCCGGCCCGGTCGGACTGATCGGCGCCTTGCTGCTCGCGCGGCATGGTCACGACGTGACGCTGCTGGAGCGGCGGGAGCAGCCCTACCCGCTGCCACGGGCGGTCGCACTGACCGCGGACTCGCTGCGGGCCCTGCATGTCCTCGGGCTCGGCGACGCGCTCGAACCGATGGTGCTGCATCTGCCCCCGACCGCCCGCGCAGAGGTGCGCAACGGCGACGGCGCGGTGCTGCACAGCGCGCCGATGCCGCCCGGTCCGGACGGGTTGCCGGCCATGGCGCCGGTGCACCTGCCCGACCTCGAGCGCCTGCTGATCGACACGGCGCAGGCGCACCCGCTGATCACGGTGCTCCACGGCGCGGAGGTCACCGCCGTCCGGCCAGGGCGGGACGCGGTCGAGCTCGACGTCGGCGGCGGCTCCGGGGTTCGGGCGCAGCTGGTGGTCGGCGCCGACGGCGCGAACAGCGTCGTGCGCGCGCAGGCTGGGTTCGAGCTGGTCGATCTGGGCTTCGCGGCCGACTGGCTGGTCGTCGACATCCTGACCGATGCCGACCGCGTCTGGGACCCGCTCGCCGCCCAGCTGGCCGATCCTCGCCGCCCGGCGACGACGGTGCCCTCGGGGCCGCCCGGGCGGCGGCGCTTCGAGTTCATGTGCCTGCCCGGCGAGGATCGCGCCCGGATGGCCGACGTCGACACCGCCTGGCGGCTGCTGGGCGAGCACGGCGTGACCCCCGCCGACGCTGCGCTCGTCCGGCACGCGGTCTACACCTTCGGCGCGCGGTGGGCCACCACCTGGAACTCCGGCCGGGTGCTGATCGCGGGCGACGCCGCGCACCTGATGCCGCCGTTCATGGGCCAGGGCATGAACTCCGGCATCCGCGACGCGGTTGCACTCAGTTGGCGCGCGCACCTGGTGCTGACCGGCCGGGTGCCACTGACGACCTTCGACGCCTACACCTCCGAGCGGCTGGCGCACGTGCGCTCGATGATCGAGGCCGCCGTCGCGCTCGGGCGGGTCATCTGCGAGACCGACCCCACGCTCGCCGCCGAACGGGACCGGCGGATGCTGGCCGGTCCGCCGCCGCCGCGACCGTCCTGGCGCCTCGGGCCGGGCACCACCCGGTCCGACGACCCATGGGCCGGCGTGCTGCTCGACCAGGGCCGGGTAGGGGCGGCCGGCGGCGTCGGCACCCTGGACGAGGCTGTCGGCGGCGGCCGCTTCGTGCTCCTCGGCGACCGGCTCGATCCCGCGGCG
The DNA here is from genome assembly GCA_964658365.1 of uncultured Jatrophihabitantaceae bacterium. GTDB lineage: Bacteria > Actinomycetota > Actinomycetes > Mycobacteriales > Jatrophihabitantaceae > Jatrophihabitans. Next base: position 2,723 of record CAZZZE010000288.1, on the reverse strand, counting down.
CACCTCGACGCGGACCCGGCCCGTACGTGGGCAGAGCTCGACGGCGTCTCGGTGCGCATCGGTGGCCCGAGCGGGCTGGTCGACACCGATGGCACCTACGCGCGTTGGTTCGCCGGGACCGGGGCGGCGCTGGTACTGGTGCGCCCGGACGGGTACGTGTTCGGCACGGCCGCCGCGCCGGAGGCGGCAGCCGGCCTCGTCCGCGATCTCGGCGAGCGGCTCGGCGTCCGGATGCCGGCTAGCTGAACGTCACGGCCATCGTGGCGATGCTGCGCAGGCCGCTGTTCGGCTGCCGCACGAGCTCGCCCATCTCGATGCTCGTGACCTTCTCGACCATCGCCCGGAGCAGGCAGCGCATCTCGAGCTTGGCCAGGTGCAGCCCGACGCACACGTGCTGGCCCATCCCGAAGCTGAGCTGGTGCACCGGGTTACGGGTGATGTCGAAGCGCTCGGGGTCGGGCCACTGCCGCTCGTCGCGGTTCGCGGAGGCGTACCAGAGGATGACCCGGCTCCCGGCCGGCACCTGCACCCCGCCCACCTCCACGTCGGTCGTGGTGCGCCGGGTGAAGCTCGGGATGGGCGCCTCGAGGCGCAGCGCTTCGAGGATCGCCGAGTCGATCAGCTCCGGACGTTCGCGCAGCAGCGCGTACTGGTCCGGGTGCGTGGCCAGCAGCCACAACATGCTGGCCGTGGCGCTCATGGTGGTGTCCAGGCTCGGGCCGAGGTAGTCGCCGAGCATCGAGCGGGCCTGTGGCTCGACGATCTCGCCGCTGTCCACGGCGTCGAACAGCCGAGCACCCCAGCCGCCGGGCAACAGCTCGCCGCGCAGGCCGGGGCTCATCATGTAGCCGATCATCTCGCCGACCATCGCCTGCGCCGCCGGCGTCCGCTCGGTGGCGGGCCCGGACAGGTCGAAAGCTGATGTCGACCACTTCGGCATGCGCTCGGCCGCCTCGGCGGAGACCCCCACGAGCGTGCGGACCACGGTCAGCGGCAGGTGCCACGAGAAGTCCGCGACGCCGTCGAAGGTGCCACGGGCGAGCAAGGTGTCCACGAGCCTGCTGGCCTCTGCCGCCATCGTGTCGGTGAGGTCGCGCACCGCGTTCGGGCGTAGGGGCCGGCCGACGATGCCGCGCATCACGGTGTGCATCGGCGGGTCGCTGGTCAGGGTGTTCCCGGCGACCATGGCGTTGATCTCCTCGTTCACCACGACGCCGGCTGCCGACGAATACACCTGATGGTCCAGCGCCGCGGCCCGGACCTCGGCGAAGCGTCCGAGCGCGAAACACGACAGCGCGGGGATCCAGGCCACGGGCCCGGCCTCCCGCAGCTCCCGGTACAGCGGATACGGGTCCAGCAACGCCTCGTCGGAGTAGAAGTCGAGATCCAGATGCGGGGCGTGCGCCACAGCTCGGGTCATCGCGACGCCACCTCTTCCGATCCGCGTACAGGGAGAATTCAATTAGAGGTCTAACATCTAGTTCAAGTCAAGGGATCGACCTACGGAGGAAACGTCATGCGCCTGGTGGTCACCGGACAGGCCGAGGGCGGCTCGAGCATCGTCGAGGACGTCGTGGTCGAGCAGTCCGTGGTCGATCCGTGCCTGATGAGCCGGACCCTCTGGGCCGCCGACGAGCGACAGGTGCTGCCGAGCGACGGCAGCAGACCGCCGGGCGGCAAGACCTTCCCACCGGCGGAGGGGTACCGCTTCATGACGCTCACCCTCGCGCCGGGCGGGGAGGCCGGCACCGACTCCCCCGCCCTGCGGATGCACGCCACCGACACCGTCGACTTCGGCGTCGTCCTCAGCGGGACGATCGTGCTCGAGGTCGAGAATGACGCACCGGTGACGCTGCTGCCCGGGCAGGCCTTCGTCCAGAACGGCACCCTGCACCGCTGGGCGAACCCCGGCGCCGAACCCGCGACCATGGTCGTCGTCCTGATCGGCGCGCCGCGCTCCGCTCCCATGTGAACGAGCGGGCCGCGTCCGCCCCCACGATCACACCCGCTGCGACCAACGAGAGAAGGTATTCGTGCGCGCCGTGACCATCGTCGAAGGTCGAATCGAAGTACGCGAGCACCCGGACCCGGAACCCGGGTCCGGGGAGATCCTGATCCGGGTGCGCGCCGCCGGCCTCAACGGCGCCGACCTGGCGCAACTTGCCGGCCGGTACCCCGTGCCCCGGGGCGTCCCCGCCGACATCCCCGGCCTGGAGTTCGCCGGCGAGGTCGTGGGGCTCGGGCCGGGCGTGACCCGCTTCGGCGTAGGCGACGCGGTCATGGCCATCGTCGCCGGAGCGGGCCAGGCCGAGCTGGTCGTCGTGCACGAGCGGCAGGTCATGCCCGTGCCCACGGGGTTGGACTGGGCCGCCGCCGGCAGCGTTCCCGAGGCCTTCACCACCGCCCACGACGCGGTGTTTACCCAGGCCCAACTCGGGCTGGGTGAGCGGCTGTGCGTGCACGGCGCGGCCGGCGGTGTGGGTACGGCCGCCGTGCAGCTCGGCGTCGCCGCCGGGGCCGAGGTCGTCGCCACGGTCCGATCACCGCAGCTGCGCGCGGCCGTCGCCGAGCTCGGCGCCACCGTCGTGGATCCGAGCGAGACCGAGGAGCACGGACCGTACGACGTCATCCTGGAACTGATCGGCGCGCCCAACATCCCGACCGACCTGGCGGCGCTGGGCCCCGGCGGGCGGATCGCGGTCGTCGGCATCGCGGGCGGGACG
>CAZZZE010000287.1:0-4021 GCA_964658365.1 uncultured Jatrophihabitantaceae bacterium | reverse complement strand
CCGGCGCGCCTTGAGCAGGACGTCGGTGCGCACCGGTCCGTGCGCCGGTTCGGCCAGCTCGGCCAGCGTGTCGGCGTCGACGGGCAGCGCGGGTGATCCGCCGGCGGCCGCGCTGTACAGGGCGGCCAGCGAGCGGGCGTCGCCCACCCCGTTCGACGACGCCACCTCGGGCGCCAGCACCTCGCGCCGGCTGAAGCGCTCGGCCGCGCCGAGGTTCGGGTTGCGCAGCGATCGCGCGGTGGCGCTGCGCCGGTTCGCCAGCTGCAGGGCCAGCGCCCAGGGCAGCCCGGGCAGCTGGCGCAGGACGTCGCGGCGGGCCAGGCGGCCCAACACGGCGACGCGGTCCATGTCGATGCGCTCGGGCAGCCCGATGAAGAACGCGAGACCCAGCGGCTTGACGAGGTCCTCGGCCAGCACCTCGCCCAGGGTGCGGCCCTCGGGATCGGTACGGCGGACGAGCTCGTTCTGGAACAGCCCGAGCGTGACCGCGTGGTAGCCGTGCCGCGTGCCGGGCGGCCACGCCGGGCGCTGCTCGGCGAGGATCGCGGCGAGCGCGTCGAGGTCGAACAGGTCGCTGCGGTGCAGGGGGCGGTCGAGCACGGCCAGCCCGGCCTCGTGGGCGAGTAGCTGGCGCACGGTGAGCTCGCCCTTGCCGTGCTGAGCGAACTCGGGCCAGTACGTGGCGACCGGCGCGTCGTAGTCGAGGTGCCCCCTCGAGCGCAGGGCCGCGACGACGAGCGCGGCCACGCCCTTCGTGGTCGAGAACACCGGCACCAGGGTGTCGCGCTTCCAGGGCAACCCCTTGGCGGTGTCGCGCCGGCCACCCCAGAGATCGACGACCGGGCGGCCGTGGCGGAACACCGCGACCGCGGCGCCGACGTCGCCGCGGCGCTCGAGATTGCGGGTGAACTCCTGCAGGACCGGCTCCCAGCCGGGGTCGACGTCGCCCCCGATCGGTACCCGAGTCATGACATGAGACGCTACCGAAGTCATGAGCGACTCATCGGTGGACGGCGATCTGCTCCCGCTGCTCGTGACGCGACTCAAGGGCATCTACTCACCGTTGCTGTCCGACGTCCAGGCCACTTTGCTGTTCACCGCCGGCGGTATGGCCAACTGGACGGTCGAGATCGACAACGGGCGGGCGTCGGCGCGCCGCGGCGGCCCGTCACGCCCCACGACGACGGTCCGCGCACCGCTGTCGACGCTGATCGAGGTCGTCTCGGGCGAACGCAGCGGCGTGCAGGCCTTCCTGGACGGCGGGCTGACCGTGCGCGGCAACCTGGCCCTGGCCCTGCAGCTCGACGGCCTGTTCCCCGGTGACGCCACCGACGACTCGCGCATGTCCACGCGCTCGGTGCACGCCGGCGGGATCGAGACGTTCTACCTCGAGGCCGGGCCGGTCGACGCGCCGACGGTGGTGCTCGTCCACGGCCTGAGCGCCACCAACGCCTCGATGCTGCCGCTGCTGCCGGCGCTGTCGGCGACGCACCGCGTCCTGGCACCGGACCTGCCCGGCCACGGCGGCACCCAGGCCACCGGCGCCGCGCACGCCGCGCGCTACCTCGGTGACTGGCTCACCGAGTTCGTCCGCGAGACGTGCGACGGGCCGGTGGTGCTCGTCGGCAACAGCCTCGGCGGCCGCACCTGCCTCGAGGCCGCGCTCAACTCGCCGGACGAGGTCCGCGGCCTGGTGCTGCTCTGCCCGGCGGTGGCGTTCCGCAAGCTGCGCCAGCTCGTGCCGTTCGTGCGCATCGTGCCCGACGAGATCGCCGGCCTGCCGGTGCGCATCCCGCGTCGGATGGCGCTGCGCGGCGTGCGCGGGTTGTTCGCCGACCCGTCCCGCATCCCGGCCACGTGGCTCGAGGCGGCCATCGACGAGTTCATCCGGGTCATCAGCATCCGGGCCAACCGGCTGGCCACCTTCTCGGCGCTGCGCCACATCTACCTCGACGAACCCTTCGGCGAGGAGGGCTTCTGGGACCGGCTGCCTGCGCTGAAGCCGCCGGCGCTGTTCGTATGGGGCGACCGGGACACCCTCGTGCCCGCCGGCTTCGCCCGCTTCGTCGCCGAGGCACTGCCGGGCAGCACGGGCGTGGTGCTCGAGAACTGCGGGCACGTGCCGCAGTTCGAGTTCCAGGACGAGACCGCACGGCTCACCCGGGACTTCATCGCCGGCCTGGCCTGACCGCGGGTCAGACCATCCCGCCGTTGGCCCGGACGGTCTGCCCGTTGATCCACCGCCCGGCGGGGCCCACGAGGAACGCGATCGTGTTGGCGATGTCCTCGGGCTGGCCGAGGCGTTCCAGCGGGCTCATCTTCGCCATCCGGTCGACGAGCTCCGCCGACTTGCCGTCCAGGAACAGCTCGGTCGCCGTCGGCCCCGGGGCCACCGCGTTGACCGTGATCCCCCGGCCGCGCAGCTCGCGGGCGAAGATCATGATGCTGGCCTCGACCGCGGCCTTCGTCGCCGTGTACGCCGCGTAGGTGGGCAGTTGGGTGCCGACGACCGACGTCGACACGCCGACGAACGCGCCGTTGTCGCGCAGCCGCCGGGCAGCCTCGCGAGCCACGACGAAATGCCCTCGGATGTTGGTCCGGTGCATCGCGTCGAGGGCGTCGAGGTCGAGCTCGGCGACGGTCGACAGCGTCATCCGGCCGGCCGAGTTCACCACGACGTCGACCCCGCCGTACTCCTGCTCGGCTCGCTCGAACAGCGCGGCGACCGCCGCCTCGTCGGCGACGTCACCCTGCACGGCGACGGCCCGGCCACCGGCGGCGACGACGTCGGCCACGACCCCCTGCGCGGCGTCCTGACCGCTCACGTAGTTGACGACCACCGCGAGGCCGTCGGCGGCCAGCGTGCGGGCGGTGGCGGCACCGATGCCGCGCGATCCACCGGTGATGACGGCTACTCGACTCATGCGCTCTCCTCGTGATTAGCGTTGCTACTATCAACGCTAGCACCACGGTATGCTGACGCGTGCCCTCGACCGACGACCTGCGCGCGGCGCTGCTCGACGCCGCCGAGGCACAGCTCGTCGCCTCCCCCGACGACGAGATCGCGACCCGGTCGGTCTGCGAGGCGGTCGGGGTGTCGCAACCGGTGCTGTACCGGATCTTCGGCGACAAGCGGGGTCTGCTCGACGCGCTGGCCGAACGCGGGCTGAGCCGGTACCTGGCCCGAAAGTCGGCGCTGGCGGCGACGGGTGACCCGGTCGACGACCTGATCGCGGGGTTCGCGGATCACCACCGCTTCGCCGACGAGAACCCGGCCCTCTACCGGCTGATGTTCTCGCCGCGCCCGTGGTCGAGCCCGAGGGCGCGCACCGAGATCCATGCCGCGCTCGTGGCCACGCTGACCCGGGTTGCGGCGGCGGGACGGCTGCGCCTTGACCCGGACACCGCGGCAGGCATCGTCCTGTGCGCCGACGTGGGCCTGGCCCTGAACCGCATCGCGCAGCCCGATGTCTTCGGCAGCGAGGTCGCCCTGCACGCGGTACGCGATGCGGTGTTCCGTGCGATCCTCACCGACACCGCCGAACCCGCGCCGGCCGACCCCCTGCGCGACGCCGCGCGCTCACTGCGGCACGCGCTGCCGCAGGACGGTGCACCGCTCGAGGCGGAGGAAGCCGCGCTGCTTCGGCGCTGGCTCGATCGCCTGGCGCGGACTCAGAGCTCGGCGACGAGCTCGTCGGCCGCGGTGTAGGGGTCGGTCTTGCCGGCTACTACTCGGGCCGCGGCATCGTCGAGCGGCGCCGATCCGTGCATGGAGGAGAACCGGCGGCGCACCGTGCCGAGGGCGATGGCCTCGATCTCGGCCGCGGCCCGCGCCTGGCGGCGACGCGCCAGCTCGCCGTGGGACTCCAGCCAGTCGCGGTGCTTCTCGACGGCGGCGATGACGTCGTCGACGCCCTCCGCGCGGGCGGCCACCGTCTTGACGATCGGTGGGCGCCACGAACCGGCCGTCGAGTGCCGGCCGCCGAGGGACTGCATGTAGCGCAGGTCGCGCACGACCTGG
>CAZZZE010000286.1:0-4036 GCA_964658365.1 uncultured Jatrophihabitantaceae bacterium | reverse complement strand
TGCTGGCCTACACCTTCGGCATGCGGCACGCCTTCGACGCCGACCACATCGCCGCCGTCGACAACACCACCCGCAAGCTGATTGCGGACAACGCCGATCGGGAGAGCCAGGGCTACCGCGACAACCGCAAGCCGCTGTCGGTGGGTTTCTGGTTCTCCCTCGGCCACTCGACGATCGTCTTCCTGCTGGCCTTCTTCCTCTCGGTGGGCGTCAAGGCCCTGGTCAGCCCGGTGAAGGACGGCAACTCCGAGCTGCACTCGGTCACCGGGATCATCGGGTCCTCGGTGTCCGGCGTCTTCCTCTGGGTGCTGGGCATCCTGAACCTGGTCGTGCTGTGGGGCATCGTCGGGGTGTTCCGCCGGATGCGCCATGGCGACTTCAGCGAGGCCGAGCTCGAGGAGCACCTGAACAAGCGCGGCTTCATGAACCGCTTCCTCAACGGGCTCACCAAGTCCGTGCGCAAGCCCTGGCACATCTACCCGGTTGGCGTGCTGTTCGGGCTGGGCTTCGACACCGCCACCGAGGTCGGCCTGCTGGTCATCGCCGGCGGGGCGGCCGCCGTCGGCGGCCTGCCGTTCTACGTGATCCTCGTGCTGCCGGTGCTGTTCGCGGCGGGCATGTGCCTGCTCGACACGGTCGACGGCGTGTTCATGAACGCCGCCTACGGCTGGGCGTTCCTCAAGCCGGTGCGCAAGGTGTTCTACAACATCACCATCACCGCGGTGTCGGTGGCGGTCGCGCTGATCATCGGCACCATCGAGCTGGTCAGCGTGCTGGCCGACCAGGCGCACATCACGTCCGGCCCAATCGCAGCGGTCTCCGACATCCCGCTCGACTACGCCGGCTACGGCATCGTCGGCCTGTTCGTCGCAGCGTGGGCGCTCGCCCTGCTCGTCTGGCGGTTCGGACGGATCGAACAGCGGTGGTCCGCCGGCCTGGCCGAAGAACGCGGTTGACGACGCTGCTGGGCTGAGTACGTGATCGCCTCCCGCACCGGCCTGCCCGACGACCTGCTCGACGAGATCGCCCAGCTCGAGCGGCGGGTGGTCGCCGCCGACGGCGGCCGGCTCAAGCTCGAGTGGACGTCGCTGCGCTCGCGGTCCGTCGACGACGTCGTGGTGCGCGAGGACGGCCGGCTGGTCGGGTTCGTCGGCGTCTACCGGCACGGCGGCCCCGAGCCCGAACTCACCGGGATGGTCGACCCGGGCCACCGCCGCCGCGGCCTCGGCACCGCCGCGGTCGCGCGGGCCCTCGGCCTCGTCGGCGACGCGCCGTCCGCGCTGCTGGTCGTGCCCCGGGACTCGACGGGCGGCCATCGTCTGGCGCGCAAGGCGGGCGGGGTGTTCGCCCACGCCGAGCATGCGCTGCGTCAGAGTGTCGCGCCGGCTCGGGGCGTCGAGCCGCCCGGCCTGCGCGTGCGGCCCGCGCAGGAGGCCGACCGCGGCGCGGTGGGGCAGTTGCTGCACGACGGCTTCGGCGACACCGGCGACATCGGCGATCGCCTGGGCGGCACCGTGGTGGCCGAGCTGGACGGGCGGCTCGTGGCGAGCCTGATTGTCGAGCACCAGGGCGAGCGGGCGGGGGTGTACGGGTTCGTCGTCGACCCGGCCCTGCGTGGTCGGGGGATCGGCCGTGCGGTGCTCGGCCGGGTGTGCCGCGAGCTGCACGCGGGCGACGTGCGCGAGGTGCAGCTCGAGGTCGAGGTCGACAACGAGCGGGCGCTCGGCCTCTACACCGGGCTCGGCTTCGAGCCGGTCACCACCGAGGACTACTACCGGCTGCCCACCAGAGAGTGACAAGCGGGGCCGGGCGGCACACTGTCCGGCATGAGCACCGAGCACCCGATCCTTACTCGACCCGAGGCCTCCGCCGCCGTCGACGACCTCGGCTGGCGCGTCGTGCTCGGCACGCTGCTGGCCAGCGTGCCGGCCAACTCGTTCACAGCGGCCCTCGACGTCGCGCGGCTGGCCGCCGGCGCCTGCGGGGCCGAGGCCGACGAGCACCTGCGCGTCGACGTCCGGCCCGACCGGGTCGAGATCGCCGTGCAAACCCGCCGGCTGGCCACGCACACCGCACGCGACGCCGAACTCGTGCGGGCGATCAGCGCGGCGCTCGCCGCCGCCGGCCACGATCTGGCGTCGCCCACCGGCGAGCGGCCGATGCAGACCCTCGAGATCGCCATTGATGCCCTCGACGTCGACGCCATCCGCCCGTTCTGGGCCGCGGTGCTCGGCTACGTCGACCAGCCGGGCACCGACAATGGTCACGGTCTGATCGATCCCGCGGCCCAGGGCCCGACCGTCTGGTTCCAACAGCTGGACGAGCCGCGACCCCAGCGCAACCGCATCCACTTCGACATCGCGGTGCCGCACGACGACACCGAGCGGCGGATCGCGGCGGCGCTCGCCGCGGGCGGCACGCTGGTCAGCGACCGCGAGGCGCCGGCGTTCTGGATCCTGGCCGACGCCGAGGGCAACGAGATCTGCGTGTGTACCTGGCAGGGCCGCGACTGACGGCGGCCGTCAGGTCTGCTGGCCGTCCTCGGGTCGGCGCAACAGGCGATCTTGCTCGGCCTGCAGGTCGGCGCGCCGCCGCGCCTCGTAGGCCGAGCGCTGCTCGTCGGCCCGCGCCTTGACCTGGCGCAGGAACGCCTCGTCGTCGTCCGGGTTGGCGGCGATGTGCCGGCCCGGCCGGTCGTACTGCGGGAAGCGTGCGTCGACCGCGGTACGAGGGCCGGCCGGACCCGTCGCCCAGGGGCGCCCGGCCACCAGCCAGGCGATCGAGCCGATGTCGAAGAACAGCAGCACGATGATCACCCACGCCACCTTCGGCAGGTTGCGCTGGGCGCCGTCGGGCGTCGTGATGACGTCGATGATGCAGAACAGCCAGAGCCCGAGCAGCAGGAGTCCGAGCGCGCCGTCCGCCATGATCATGGCGGCATAATCGCACAGCGTCCGCCCGGGCGGTACCCATTACGGGCCGGGAACGTCGGCGATCCGCGAGCGGTGCCGCGCCGCCGTACGCCGGCGCCCCGGAACCTCCCGCGGCGCCGACTCGCGCAACTCGTCGAGCAGGCGCTGCGAGAACGCACCCGCGGACTCGCCACGGGCGAGGCCGCCGCCGCGCGGGCGGAAGAACTCGACCCGGACTGCGGGCCGGTGCGGTACCCGGACGACATCGACGGTGCCGATCGACCGTGCGCACACGACCTCGGCCTCCGGCACCGCCTCGGCGAGCCGGCCCACCCCGCTGCGTGCGCGCAGCACCCGACCGAGCGAGCGGGTGCCTTCGGGGAACATGCCGATGCAGGCCCCCGCGCGCAGTTCCGCGACCGCGGTGGCCAGCGCCTCGTCGTTGGCGACGCCGCGCGTCACCGGGATGTGCCCCATGCCCGACATGAAGGCCGCGGTCACCGGGGTCTTCCACAAGGTCGACTTGGCCAGCGCGCGGATCTGCCGCACGTCCCGCGCCGCGACGCCGATCGCGATCGGGTCCCAGTAGCTGTCGTGATCCGCGACGACCAGTGTCGGACCGCTGGTCGGCAGGACGTCCAGGCCGCTGACCTGCAGCCGCGACCAGCGCATGATCGGGCCGCCGATCGTCACCACCACGCGGTATGCCGGGGTGAGCGTCGGGGCCATCCGCCCATCATGACGCGGCATGACCCAGGTCACCTCTGTGCGACCCGCGCCCAGGGGTGGCTCCGGGGCCCGGAGAACCCGGCTAGACTCGGTGTCGAAGCCCGCGGGCCACAGACAGCCTGCACGCACCATCAAGCGCTTCATCTGCGACGCGAGAACCTGCGTCGGGCTCGTACCAGAACGTGTCGGTCCCAGCGTCCACCGGACGCCGGCCAGGACACGATTGCCGGGACGTGCCATTGTCCCGAAGGATCTTTGTGACCACCTCTGCCCCGCGTGGCGCTGCCGCGCGCTCTTCCTCCTCTGCGCGCCGTTCCGGCAGCCGCCCGCAGAACCGCCGTGCGCCCCACTCCGGTGGTGGCCAGTCCGGGCGCCCCAACCAGCGCCCCACCTCC
>CAZZZE010000285.1:0-4041 GCA_964658365.1 uncultured Jatrophihabitantaceae bacterium | reverse complement strand
CGGCACGCCGCCGAGGGTCGGGAACGCCGCGATGTCGGGCTGCGCGAGCGGGCAGTGGTCGAGCTGCTCCACCGCGTGCGAGCGGTGCCGGCGCAGCCCGTGCCCACCCGTCCCGTGGAGCGCCCAGAGGATGCGGGTGCGCCAGCCCAGCAGCCCGCCGGGCAGCTCCTCGACGCCGGCGAGCAGGTCGCCGACGTCGTAGCGCGCCAGCCGGCTGAACTGATCGCGGATCACCGTCTCCTTGAGCGCCCGCTGCGCCGCGCCCGTGGCGTGCTGCCAGTCGCAGCCGCCGCAGCGGCCCGGCCCGGCGTGCGGGCAGGGCGGATCGACCCGCTCGGGTGCGGGTGTCAGCACCTCGACGGCGTCGGCGAAGCAGTACGCGCCGCCGCGGTCCTCGGTGACGACGGCGCGGACCCGTTCGCCGGGCAGGGCGTGCCGCACGAACACCGCGCGGCCGTCGTGGCGCGCCACGCACGATCCGCCGTGCGCCGGGCCGCCGACGACGAGTTCGAGGGTGGCGCCGGCGAGCGGGCCGACCTCAGCCACGACGGATGGGGATCTCGCTGCCCACGGTGTCGGAGCTGGTGTCCGGCGGAAGGGTTGCAGCCGGGACCGGGGCGGTCCGGGCCGGCGCTGCGGGACCGTCCGGTCGGTGCGCCTTGCGGCGGGCGGCGTCGGAGTCCAGCAGCCACGGCACGCTGGTGACCATGACGCCCGGTACGAACAGCAGCCGGCCCTTCAGCCGCAGCGCCGACTGGTTGTGCAGCAGCTGCTCCCACCACTTGTCGACGACGTACTCGGGGATGAACACGCTGACGACGTCGCGCGGCCGGTCGGCGCGCAGCTTCTTGATGTAGCCGATCAGCGGCCGGGCGACCTCGCGGAAGGGCGATTCGAGGACGGTCAGCGCCACCGGCAGGTCGTGGCGCTCCCACTCGGCCTGCAGCGCCCGGGTGTCCTCGTCGTCGACGTTCACCGTGAGCGCGGTCAGGGTGTCGGGGCGCGTGGCCTTCGCGAACGCCAGCGCGCGCAAGGTCGGCTTGTGCACCTTCGAGACCAGCACGACGACGTGGTTGCGCGAGGGCAGCACCAGGCCGATGTCGTCGCTGACGAGTTCTTCGGAGATGCGCGTGTAGTGCTTGTTGATCGCGCGCATGATTCCGTACAGGATCGGCATCGCGATGATCACCAGGTACGCGCCCTTGGTGAACTTGGTCAGGATGACGATGACCAGCACCAGCCCGGTGAAGCTGGCGCCGAAGGCGTTGATGAACCGGGTGGTGCGATAGCTGCGCCGCTGCACCGGGTCGCGTTCGGTGCGCAGCAGCCGGTTCCAATGCCGCACCATGCCGCTCTGGCCGAGGGTGAACGACGTGAACACGCCGATGATGTAGAGCTGGATGAGCTTGGTGGTGTTGGCGTCGTAGATCGCGATCAGCGCGCCGGCCACGATGGCCAGGGCGAGGATGCCGTTGCTGTAGGCCAGCCGGTCGCCGCGGTTGTTCAGCTGACGGGGCAGGTTGCTGTCCCGGGCGAGGATGGAGCCCAGCAGGGGGAAGCCGTTGAAGGCGGTGTTCGCTGCCAGCACCAGGATCAGCGCTGTGGTGGCCTGAAGGTAGAAGAAGCCGACGGAGTGCGGGCCGCCGAACACCGCGCCGGCCACCTGGGCGATCACCGTGCGCTGCGGCGTGGTGGCGCAGTCCTTGACGCCCCGGAGCAGGCAGCTGTTGGTCGTCGGGTCGGTGATGTGCACCTTGGAGATCAGCGCCAGCGCGGTGACACCGACGAACATGGTGATGGCCAGCCCGCCCATGATCACGAGGGTCTTCTGGGCGTTGCGGGCCTTCGGGGGCCGGAAGGCCGGCACGCCGTTCGCGATGGCCTCGACGCCGGTGAGCGCAGTGCAGCCCGACGAGAACGCGCGCAGGGCGAGGAAGATCAGCGCCAGCGCGCCGAGCGAGCCGTACCCGTGCGTCTTCTCGATCGTGTAGTGCGCGCTCTCGGACACCGGGGCGTCGCCGACGAGCGTCCGGAACAATCCGGTGACGATCATGATGAACACGCCGGCGGTGAACATGTAGGTGGGCACCGCGAAGGCGAAGCCGGCCTCGCGCACGCCACGCAGGTTCACCGCGGTCAGCAGCGCGACGAAGGTCAGCGCCATGAGCAGCCGGTAGCTGTGCAGGCTCGGCACGGCCGAGATGACGTTGTCGACGCCCGAGGACACGGATACCGACACGGTCATGACGTAGTCGACGAGCAGCGCACTGGCCACGATCACACCCGCGGCGCGGCCGATGTTCTTGCTGGCGACCTCGTAGTCGCCGCCCCCGGTGGGATAGGCCTTGACCAGCTGGCGGTAGGAGACGACGACCGCAGTGAGCAGCACGACGACCGCCGCCGCGATCCACGGCGCCAGGTACAGGAACGCAGTACCGCCCAGGGTCAGGACGAGCAGGATCTCCTGGGTGGCGTAGGCGACGCTCGACAGCGGGTCGCTGGCGAAGATGGGCAGGGCCAGACGCTTGGGCAGCAGGCTGTGGCCCGCGTTCTCACTGGCCACCGGCGTACCGATGATCGCGCGCTTGAGCACACGCGTGAGACTGGCCACGACGAGTCACAATACGGCTGTCCCCGAGGGTGATGCGCGTGCCGTGTCCCTGCGCCGTCGGTAGTGTGCGCGCGGTGCACATCGTCATCATGGGCTGCGGGCGGGTCGGGGCCGCGTTGGCGCTGCAGCTCGCCCCGCTCGAGCACTCGATCGCGGTGATCGACCAGGAGCCGCTGGCCTTCCGCCGCCTCGGCGACGCCTTCCCGGGCAAGCAGGTCACCGGCGTCGGTTTCGACCGCGAGACGTTGATCGAGTCGGGCATCGAGGAGGCCGGCGCCTTCGCCGCGGTGAGCAGCGGCGACAACTCCAACATCATCGCCGCGCGCGTCGCCCGCGAGACCTTCGGCGTGCAGCGTGTCGTCGCCCGCATCTACGACCCGAAGCGGGCCGAGGTCTACGAGCGGCTCGGCATCCCCACCGTCGCCACCGTGCCCTGGACCGCGGGCCGGCTGATGAAGTCCGTGCTGGGCGAGACGTCGGCCGAGGCCTGGCGCGACCCGTCGGGCGCGGTGTCGATCGTGGTCGTCGTCCCGCACGAGGGCTGGGTGGGTACGAGGCTCACCGAGTTCGAGGCGGCCAGCGGCACCCGCGCCGCGCTCTACACCCGCTTCGGGGTCGGGAACCTGCCGCTGCCCTCGACGCTGATCCAGGCCGGTGACAAGCTCTACATGCTGAGCACCGATGACACCGCGCAGTCGGTGCGGACCATCGCCACCAACCCGCCGGAGGCGACGCGCTGATGCGGGTCGCGATTGCCGGGGCCGGGTCCGTGGGTCGTTCCATCGCCCGCGAGCTGCTCGGCAAGAAGCACCAGGTCCTGCTCATCGACAAGGACCCGGCCAAGGTCACGCCGGACCGCGTCGCCGGGGCCGAGTGGCTGCTCGGCGACGCCTGCGAGGTCGCCAACCTCGAGGCCGCGAGGCTCGAGGAGTGCGACGTCATGGTCGGCGCCACCGGCGACGACAAGACCAACCTCGTGGTGTCGCTGCTGGCCAAGACCGAGTTCGCGGTGCGCCGTGTGGTCGCCCGGATCAACCACCCGGCGAACGAGTGGCTGTTCACCGAGGCCTGGGGCGTCGACACCGCCGTCTCGACGCCGCGGGTGCTGGCCTCGCTGGTCGAGGAGGCCGTCGAGGTCGGCGACATCGTGCGGCTGTTCGGCATCCGCGAGGGCCAGGCCAACCTCGTCGAGCTCACCCTGCCCGAGGACGCGCCGTGCTCGGGCAGCCCGGTGCGCGACCTGCGCCTGCCGAAGGACACCACGCTGGTGGGCATCGTGCGCGGTCGCCGGGTCATCTCACCCTCACCCGAGGAACCGCTGGAGGCCGGCGACGAACTGCTGTTCGTCACGCTGCCCGAGGCCGAGGACGCCCTGCGCGCGGCGGTACTGCCGGGCTGAGCGTGTCAGCCGGTCTCGAGCACGTCAACCG
>CAZZZE010000284.1:0-4043 GCA_964658365.1 uncultured Jatrophihabitantaceae bacterium | reverse complement strand
CGGCCGCCGAATCCACGGCGGCGCGGAGGGCCGCACGCACGTCCGGATCGACGGCCGCGAAGCCCAGGTCCTCGCTGACCGCGACCCGCAGCCCGCGCCAGGTCGGGGCGTCGACGGCGGCCGGGTAGTCGGGCGTGCCGAGCGTGGGCGCGCTGAGCCAGTCAGCTGCAGCCGGACCCGCCATCACCTTCAGAGCCAGCGCGAGATCGCGCACCGACGCGGCGATCGGGCCGGTGACCGACAGCGTCGGCCACCCGCGGAAGCCGGGCAGCTTGGGCACCAGGCCGAACGACGGCTTCAGTCCGTAGGTGCCGCAGAACGCGGACGGGATCCGGATCGAGCCGCCGCCGTCGGTACCGACCGCGAGCGGCACCACGCCGGTCGCCACCGAGACCGCCGCTCCCCCGCTCGATCCACCCGACGTCCGGGTCGGGTCGTGGGGGTTGCTGGTGGCGCCGAACAGCTCGTTGGCGGTGTGCCCGCGATAGCAGAACTCGGGGTTGTTGGTCTTGCCGACGATCACCGCTCCCGCATCGACCAACCGCTGCACGCAGACCGCCGACTCCGGCGCGACGAAGCCGGCCAGCGCCCGCGAGCCGTTGGTCGCCGGCAGCCCCTGCACCCATACGTGGTCCTTGACGGTGATCGGCACCCCGGCGAGCGGACCGCGACGCTGCCCGGCGTCGACCTCGCGAGCAGCCGCCAGCGCAGCCTGCTCGGTCACGATCGTGAACGCGTTGTGCGGATCGGCCCTTATTCGCGCCAACGACTCCCCGACGACCTCGACGGCCCGCACCGACCCCGATCGGACGCCGGCTGCGATCGAGGTCGCGTCCGGCGTCACGGCTGCGTGTGCGCGTGTGCCGCCGCTTCCAGCTCTGCGTCCTCGCGCTCGGCGATCCGACGTTCGGCCTCGACGTCGATCGAGCGGCACAGCACCCAGTACAGGACGCCGGCCACGGGCAGCCCGATGAAGAACGAGATGTCGGCGCCGTCGAGCGCGTGCGCGATCCAGCCCTCGAACAACGTGCCGGCGGAGCCGGTGACGTTGAAGAACGGGATCATCGCTGCGAAACCGACCAGGTAGGCCGTCACGCCACGCCACCCCCACCGCCCGTAGATCCCGCGTGGGTTGAAGATCTCGGCGATGGCGTAGTGCCCGCGGCGCACGACGTAGAAGTCGACGAGGTTCACCGCCGTCCACGGGATGAACAGGTACAGGATCAGCAGCAGGAAGTTGTTGAAGTTGCCGAGGAAGTCCTTGGTGGCCGCCAGCGCACCGACCAGCGAGAGCACGGCCGTCAGCCCTACGGTGACGACCCGGATCAGCACGGTGGGCGAGACCGTGCGGAACGAGTCGATCGCGCTGATCAACGTCAGTGAGCCGCCGTACATGTTCAGCGCCATCACCGAGATGAGGCCGAGAGCAGCCAGGACGAGGACGACGGTGCCGAAGCCGCTGAACACGTTGTCGCCGGCGCTCTTGATCTCCGGGATGGCCGTGCCCGAGAACGTCTTCCCGGCCCACGCCGCAAGCACCGAGCCGACGATCATCAACCAGGCGCCGCCGACGGCCGAACCGGCGAACGTCCAGTAGAAGGTCTTGCGGACGGTGACCTCGGGCGGCAGGTAGCGCGAGTAGTCCGAGACGTAGATGGCCCAGCTGATCTGATACCCGGCGACCACGCCGAACTGGGCCAGGAACGGGGTGGCGTGGAAGGTGCCGAGGTCGAAGACGCCGGCCGGGTAGTGCAGGAAGAACAACCCGATGGTGAACAGCCCGAAGATACCGAGCATCAGGTACGTCAGCACCTGCTCGGCCTTGTGGATCACGTCGTAGCCGACGAGTGCGATGACGAAGGCCACCACCGTGACCACGACCAGCCACATCTTGGTCGGACCGTGCGCGGTCGTGTGCACCGAGTCGGCGGCCAGGATGCTGTTGAAGATGTTGAACCCGGCGTACTGCAGGTAGGCGAACAACCACACGAGCAGGGCGCCCAGGTAGCCGAACTGCGGGCGCGACTGGATCATCTGCGGCAGCCCCAACTGCGGGCCCTGCGCGGAGTGGAACGCCATGAACAGCGTGCCGATGAGGATGCCGGCGAGGATCGCGATCACCGACCACCACAGCGAACCGCCCTCGGTGATGCTGATCAGCCCGACGGCTAGTGTCGCCAGCTGCGCGTTCGACATGAACCACAGCGGGCCGAGGTGCCAGAGCTTGCCGTGCCGGTCGTCGAGCGGGACCCAGTCGATGGAGCGCGTCTCGAGGCCGGTGATCCGGCTCTCCTGCGATGAGGCCATGGCTCCACCCTGGCCCGCGCCGGAGCGAAACGGAACGGACGACACGCGATCAATCGCCGGGCCAGTCGATGTCTGCGGAGAAATGCGCTCACGGTTCGAGTCCCCGGCGGCGCGCGCATAGGCTCACAGGTAGCCCATGGGGTTCGCTCAGCGGATCGCGAGACGGCGGCGGTTTCCTCGAAGCATGACCAACGACACCCCGCAGCCCGGCGCCTCCTGGACGCCGGAGCCGAACAGCGTCCAGTATCCCTCTGGCGAGCCGCAGGACCCGCACGCGGCGGGTTACGGCTATTACCCGCCCTACCCGTACCAGACCGCAGGGTACGGATACGGTTTCCCGCCGCCTGTCGTGCCGAGCCGCTCGCGGCGGGCCAAGCGTGCCCTCGTCGGCGTGGGGGCAGCGGCCCTGGCTGCCGGTCTCGTCGCCTCGGGCGTCGTGATCGGACACGAGACCGGGTCGTCGGGCAGCATCGCCTCCTCGGCGACGAGCGGCGGCAGCAGCAGCACCGGCGGCAGCAGCGGATCGAGCAGCGGGTCGACCGGCACGCTTCCCGGCCTCGGCGACGGCAGCAGTAGCGGTACGAGCGGCGGCACGACGTCCACCGGCGTCACGGCCACCTCGAAGCAGCAGGCCGGCATCGTCACCATCGTCTCGGTGCTCAAGTACCAGAACGCCGAGAGCGCGGGCACCGGCATGATCCTGACCTCCGACGGCGAGATCCTCACCAACAACCACGTGATCGACGGCGCCACGAGTGTGACGGTCACCGTCGAGTCGACGGGCAAGAGCTATAAGGCGACGGTCGTCGGCACCGACTCGACCGACGACATCGCAGTGCTGCAGCTGAAGAACGCCTCCGGCCTGACGACGGCCAAGGTCGGGGACTCCTCCGACGTGGCCGACGTGTCCACGGGCGACACCGTCACCGGCGTCGGCAACGCGGGCGGCACCGGCACCCTGACCGCCGCGAGCGGCAAGGTCACCGCCGTGGGCAAGACCATCACGGCCACCGACGAGAGCGGCGCGAACTCCGAGACCCTCAAGAACCTCATCGAGACCGACGCGGCCATCATCTCCGGCGACTCGGGCGGCCCGCTGTACGACTCCAACGGCACCATCATCGGCATCGACACCGCGGCCTCGTCGAGCTCCTCGACGTCGGTGAACGGGGCCTCAGTCGCCTCGCAGGCGTACGCGATCCCGATCACCAACGCGCTGACCATCGCCAAGCAGATCGAGTCCGGCGTCGAGACGTCGTCCGTGCACATCGGCCTGCCCGCCTTCCTGGGCGTTGGCCTGTCGGACACGACCACGAGCGGGGCCACCGTCGGATCGGTCGTATCGGGTGGGCCGGCCGCCAAGGCCGGCATCAGCGCCGGTGACACGATCACCGCCGTCGGCGGCACGTCGATCACCTCGGCTTCGGCACTGTCGAGCGCGATGGCCAAGCACTCACCGGGCGACCGCGTCACGGTCAGCTGGACGGACACCGCGGGGCAGAGCCACACGGCCACTGTCACGCTGACCACCGGCCCGGCGGACTGAGCGCCACCCCGTCAGGGCAGCTGGATGACCTGCGCGGCGTAGCTGAGCCCGGCGCCGAAGCCGACGAGCAGGGCCAGCTGCCCGGCCCGGGTGACGCCGCGCCGCGCGAGGTCGACGACCGCGATCGGGATCGAGGCCGCCGAGGTGTTGCCCGAGACGGTGATGCTGTCGGCGACCACGGCGCGGGTCA
>CAZZZE010000283.1:0-4059 GCA_964658365.1 uncultured Jatrophihabitantaceae bacterium | reverse complement strand
CCGGCGTCCGCGTCACGATCAGCACACCCGAGGAGAACGACCGCTTCCTCGACGCGGCCGCGGCGCTCGGGTCGCTCACCGGTTGATCGCCGCTGCGCGGGCGCGTTGCGCGCGGTCGTGCACCGCGCTCGCGGGGCAGTGCGGGTCACGGCAGGCGACGGTGATCGTCGACCCGGTCTCGGCCTTCTCCGCGCTCGACGTCGCGCGGTAGATGCACGTACACCGGATCATCACCATGTCGCGCTCCCTGGGCTCGGGTTCGACCGATACTGCCAGTGCCATCGGTCCGAAAGGGCCCGACCTGAGGGACGCGACGCGATCCGGCGGGTTATCCGGCGGTGACGACACGCACCCGGCCGGCGCTGAGACGCGGGTCGGTCGTGTTACTGGTCAGGGTGATGGTCATCAGCAGGTAGCGGCCGGCCTTGCTGTGGTGGGAACTAGTGGCGCGGTTCTGAGGGGACATGATCGTCAGGACGTCGGGCAGCCCGGTGACGAGGCCGTAGAGCTTCTCGAAGCTCGGCTTCGCCACGAACGCGTTCAGCGCCTCAGCGGTGACGCTTGTCGGGACCGCCCACAGCCACAGCTCTTGCAGGTGCGTGCTGGTGTTGCGGATCTGGATCTCGCTGCTCGTACCGATGTTCGCCGGGGCCCGCAGGGTGCCGCGATGCGTCACGACGAAGGTCCGGTGCTTCGGCACGGTGGCGCTGACGGTCGATCCGGCGACGCGCAGCGTCTTGATCGACGCAGCGCTGAAGCTCTCGCGGGACAGGTCGGCGAGGTAGTAGCTGCCCCGGGCGAGGTGGAGATACGTGACGGCGCTCGCAGGGGCCTCAGTGACGGTGAAGTGCTTGATCAGCCCCCGGGCAGTTTCGGCATTCAGGTCGTGGGCGAGCGTCGACGCGCCGGCCCCATGACGCGCCCGGGCCAGCAGGACGGGCTGCCGTCCGGTGTTGTTGATCCGGGCGACGCCCGGGCGGGTGCGCGCCGGCGCGTGGACCTTGTGCGCGCGGGTGGTGTGCAACGTCACAGTGCCCCGGTGATGCGAAGGAGCGGCAACGGCAGTGCCGCCTGTCGCGATCAGGGCGGACGCGAGGACGGCTGCGGTCAGCCCGGCGGCGCGGACGGGGCGAGTCATGGCAATTGTCAACTTTCCGTCGGGCGAACGCCGCACCGGTGCGACGGCTCATTATGCGGTCTTTACACGCGCGGTCAAGAGCGGCACCACGCCGGCAGCGATCGGGAGGGCACCGTCACCGCGCCGCCGGGCAGTGCCAGGATGGTCCGTGCCCGTCCGACGATCAACCCAGTCACACCGAGGTGACTAGCAATGCAACCGACCGAGGCAGGAGCCGCGGACCATGCGGTGTTCGCCCGGCGCTACCTCGCCCACGCCTCGACCCAGCTGGCCGGCCACTCCCCCGCCGTGCTCGCCGGCCTGGCCCGCGACGCCCTCGCCTTCGGCGCCGCCCGCCCCTGGGGGCAGAATCTGCTGCGGGTGCACGACCTCGACGGTGAGACCACCGCCGTCGACCTGGTGTCCATCGACGCCCCGTACATCGTCGAGTCGCTCGTCGCCGAGCTGCACCGCAGTGGGCACGGCCCGAAGCACGTGTTGCACCCGCAGATCGTCGTGCACCGCGACGCCGACGGCGCGATGACGGCCGTCTTCGACATCGACGACAACGCCGACGTGCCGTCGGGCGCGCTGGTCGAGTCGTGGGTGCACGTCGAAGTCGACCTGGTGCCCGAGAGCGAGCACGAGGCGCTCGCCGAGTCGTTGCGCGGCGTGCTGGACGACGTACTGTCCGCCGTCTCGGACGCCCCGCAGATGTACGTCCTGATCCGCTCGCTCGCCGATCAGCTCGCTGCCGACCCGGGCGAGTTCGACCGCGAGACCAGCGAGGAGGCCGGCGCCCTGCTGCGCTGGCTGGCCGACGGTAACTTCATGATCCTCGGGCATGCCGAGTACTCGCCCAACGAGCTGGCCAGCCCGCGCGTCCAGGCACCGGGAGACGTCCAGGGCGTGCTGCGCGGCGCGGCGCGCATCTCACCGCTCGAGCTGCTGCCCGCCTTCCGCAGCGGCGCGCCTCTCGTGATCTTCAAGTCGCCGCTCGTGTCGACGGTGCGCCGCTCCGTGCACTACGACTGCGTCACCGTCGTCACCCCGAACGGCGGCTTGTTGCCGCAACGCATCCACGTCTTCCTCGGCCTGATCACCAACGCCGAGGACGGCACGGTCGGACGGGTCCCGGTCGTGCGGCGGCGCATCGGCGAGATCCTGCTGCGCTCGGGCGTGCGGGCGCAGAGCCACACCGGACGCCGGCTGCTGGCCGCCCTGCGCACCCTGCCGCGCGACGAGCTGCTCGAGGCCCCTACCGGCGACCTGCTGCGCCTGGCCCAGCTGGTCGTCGACCGCGCCGACCATCGCACCGTCGGGGTGTTCGCGCGGATCCACCTCAACCGGGACTTCGTCACCGTCCTGGTCTACTTCCCGGCCGACCGTCTCGGACCCGAGACCCGGCACCGCGTCACCGAGATCATCAACGGCTTCTGGCCCGGCGAGATCATCGGCCGCGACGACCGCATCGTCGAGCTCGACCTCGCGCGGATGCAGCTGCTCATCGCGGTCCGTCCCGGCGCGCAGCCGCCGTCCCCGGAACGTTCGGAGGTCGAGGCCGAGGTCGCCCGGGCCACCCGTCGCTGGAGCGACGACTTCGTCGACCTGCTCACCGTCGCCGTCGGCGAGGACGACGCCCAGCGGCTGGCGCAGCGCTACGGCTCGGCGCTGCCCGAGGCCTACAAGGAGGATTTCGGCGCCGCGAGCGCGGTGCGCGACATCCTGCGCCTCGAGCAGCTCCCGCCGGACGACGGGTTGGCCTTCGAGCTCTACACCCCGCACGACGGCGACGACGCCGACCGCCGGCTCAAGGTGTTCCGCACCGGGCAGGCGGTGTCGCTGGCTCGGGCGCTGCCCGTCTTCACCCAGATGGGCATCGAGGTCCTCGACGAGCGACCGTACGAGCTGCAGTTCGCCGACGGCGAGACGGTGTGGATCTACGACTTCGGCCTGCACCTGCCGCCCGGCACCGACTTCGACGAGGTCCGTGCGCGCAACATGATCGACGCCGTCCGGCTGCTCTGGCTGGGCGAGATCGAGCAGGACGGTCTCAACGAACTTGTCGTGCGGACGTCCATGACGTGGTGGCAGATCAACATCCTGCGCACGTACGCCAAGTACCTGCGCCAGGCCGGCACCAACTTCAGCCAGAGCTACCTCGAGCGCTCGCTCGTCGACAACTGCGCCATCTCCCAGGCCATCGTCGAGCTGTTCGAGTCGCGCTTCGACCCCGACCGCGCCGGCGAGGCACCGCTCGTCGATTCCGAGGGGGACAAGGTAGGGCGCACCGACCTCATCGAGGCCCAGCTGGCCGATGTGGTCAGCCTCGACCAGGACCGCATCCTGCGCTCGATGCTCTCGCTGGTGAACGCCACGTTGCGTACCAACGCATACCGCACCGACGCCGGCCCGCTCGGCGCCGTCGCCGTCAAACTCGACCCGCGACGCATCGCCGACCTCCCGCAGCCCCGCCCGCGCTTCGAGGTCTGGGTGTACTCGCCGCGCGTCGAGGGCGTGCACCTGCGCTTCGGTCCGGTCGCCCGCGGCGGGTTGCGCTGGTCGGACCGGCGCGAGGACTTCCGCACCGAGATCCTCGGGCTGGTCAAGGCGCAGATGGTGAAGAACGCGGTCATCGTGCCCACCGGTGCCAAGGGCGGCTTCGTCGTGAAGAGGACGATGACCGATCCGCAATCGCCTGGGTCGAGTCGCACGCTGCTCGCCGAGGACCGGGACGCCTGGCTGGCTGAGGGGGTGGCCTGCTACAAGACGTTCATCACGGCACTGCTCGACATCACCGACAACTACGTGTCCGCTCCCGACGGCACCCAGCAGGTGCAACCGCCGCCACGCACGCGCCGCTACGACGCCGACGACCCGTACCTCGTCGTCGCCGCCGACAAGGGCACCGCGACGTTCAGCGACATCGCCAACCAGATCGC
>CAZZZE010000282.1:0-4059 GCA_964658365.1 uncultured Jatrophihabitantaceae bacterium | reverse complement strand
TCGCGCGCGGTTGCCGGGGCTTCGTCGGGCCGGTCCCTCTGCCCCTCTGGATGAGCACTGCTATTCGGTTGTGCGTCCATCATGGCACAGCGCCGGGACGCCTCAGTCCGACGAGTAGTCGGGCGTCAGCACGACCACGACCGGTCCGCTCGGCAGCCCCGTGAATTTCGGCTCGACCCGCTTGATGGTCGGGAACTGAGCCTGCAGCGCCTTGGCCGCGGCCTTCGCGCCCGCAGTCGCGGGGTCGTAGTACGCGCACGTCGAGATGATGTTGTTCGTCAGGTTGCCCGACGAGGTGACGGTCCAGCCGCCGGCCCGGAAGCGCTGCGCGGCCTGCTTGGCCAGCCCGGCGGTGGTCGTGTTGTTCAGCACCACCAGCGGCACCGACTTCGGGTCGTCGGCGAGCGCGGACGTCGTGCCCGTCCCGCTCAGACTCACCGGCGGTGCGGTCGTCGTCGAGCCGCTGGTCGTCGGGAGCGCCGAGCTGGGCGTCGTGCTGGCCCGGGACTGCGACGAACTGCTCGTGGCCGGGCTGACCGCGACCGACGACCCGGTGTCCTGCGCGGTGTCGGACTTGGGATCGCGCAGGGCCACCACCGCGACGATGAGGACGACGACGCCTACGACCGCGAGGACGGCCCCGGCCAGCCGCTCACGGTGCTGACGGCGAACGGCCTGGCGAGCCAGGCGTCCACGCTGCGCGTTCGACGCTTTCGATCCTTTCAGAGCCTCAGACCTCGATACCCAATCGACGTGCCGACCGCTGACGCTGCCGGCTCGCCCGCAATCTTCGCAAACGCTTGACCAGCATCGGGTCGGCGGCCAGCGCCGACGGAGTGTCGATCAAGGCATTGAGCACCTGGTAGTAGCGCGTGGCGGACATGTCGAACAGCTCGCGGATGGCCTGTTCCTTGGCGCCGGCGTACTTCCACCACTGCCGCTCGAAGGCCAGGATCTCGCGGTCGCGCCGGCTGAGGCCATCGGCGTCTGGCTCGTCGCCGGGGGTGGCGGGCGCGGTCCCTGACGGCACTGACGGCACTGGCGTAGAGGCGGACTGCATGCTGAAGGCTCCCGTTGGCTGCTCAGGCTGCTAATTGCACGGGTGTAATTCCGCCCTGCCATTCAAGCATGGTGGACGGGACGCGCAACGGCGCGGCGCGCTGTGGACAGGCGGGGATCCGACCGGCGTTGTCCATAACCGGTGAGATCGCCGCCCGCGGCGGGAACGAGCGCCGCCACGATCTGCGGCATGGCACTGCTCCCCGATCCCGACACTCTGCTCGCCGTCGCCGACCGCATCACCCGGCACGCCACCGCGATCCGCCGCCACGCCCAGGTGCTCGCCGCCGCGGTCGGGCACACCACCTGGCACGGCGCGGCGGCGCGCGCGTTCGCCGGCGAGGCCCTCGAGGTCTGCGTGTCGTTGCGGCGCAGCGCCGATCGCCTCGACGACGCGGCCTCGGCCCTGCGCCGGCATGCCGCCCGGGTGCGCGCGGTACTGCACGAGCTCGCCCGGGCGGCGAACGACGCGGCGCACGTGGGGCTCGACGCGAACCGCGTCGTCGCCGACGTCGTCGTCGATCCCGACCACCTCGGCCGCGATACCCGTCACCTCGTGGGCAGCGCCGTGCAGGCCACCGGCGACGCGGTGCACGCCGCCGGTCACGTGCTGCACGCGGTGGGCATCTGATGGGCGGGGTCGGCGTCACCGGCGGGACGGCCGGCGTCGAAGCGCGCACCGAGGAGCTCGATGTCCTGGCCCGGCGCTTCGGCGGTGTGGCCACCGACTGTCTCGGCTCGTCGGCCACGTTGCACGGCTACCTCGTCGGCGGCGCGGTCACGACCTCTGTCGCCTTCGATCCGAGCGGCTGGGCCCGCTTCGAGAGCGAGCTGCTCGGTGCTCTGGACGGGCTGCACGGGCTGAGCTGGATCGGTTTGCGCTGCGGGGTGCTCGACGGCGAGCTGCGGGCGGCGGCCGCGGCCTATCGCGCCGTCGACCACCTCGAGGGCGCGCTGCACGACGAGGTACTCGGTCTCGTGCGCCTGCCCGGTGCCGTGGCCGCGGCCGGCACCGAGCTGGCCCGCTCGCACGACCCGGTCGCGGCGGCCCAGGCCGGCGTCGCCGCCGACCCGACGGGTGCGGATCTCATCGTCAACGGGCTCGGGCTGCCCGCCGCGCGGGCCGCGGGCGGCGCGGCGGTGCCCGACGGCCACGGTGTCGCCGTGCCGCTCGGCACCGACACGCGCGGTCCGGCGGGCCGTCCCCCGCGCCGGCTCACCGACGTCGTGGTCGACCTCGCGCAACGCAACGACGACGACGGCCATCACGGCGCCATCGACGTCCGGATCGTCACGCTGCCCGGCGGCGGCCGCCGGGTGATCGTCGACATCACCGGGACGAAGTCGTGGTCGCCGGGCCGGACGTCCGATGTCACCAGCCTCACCACCAACGCCCGCGCGCTGGTCGGACGAAGCACCGCCTACGAGCAGGGGGTGCTGTCGGCCATGCACCAGGCGGGCGTGCGGCCCGACGACGACGTGATGCTGGTCGGCCACAGCGAGGGCGGCATGGTGGCAGTGACCGCTGCGCGCGACGCGGTGCGCTCGGGTCGCTTCCGCGTGACCCATGTCGTCACCGCCGGTTCACCGGTCGGGCGCACGGTCGGTGAGCTGCCGCGCTCGGTACAGGTGCTGGCACTCGAGAACAGTCGCGACGTCGTGCCGCACCTCGACGGCGTCGCCAACCCCGACCGGCCCAACGTCACGACCGTCACGTCGGCGCGCGGTGATCGCACCGTCGCCGGCGACCACTCGCTCGACACCGCCTACCACGGCGTCGCCGCCGACACCCAGGCCAGCGGCAACGCATCGGTCCGCGCCTTCCTCGACAGCGCCGGCGACTACTTCCGCGGCACGCACGTCACCACGCACACCTACCAGGTCGTGCGGCGGTATTGACGCGCTTCATCGCGCGATCCCTTGTTCTCGCGGGTGGTGTCGGCGACGATCGCGACATGCAGGGTCTGATGCAGGACACGCCACTGACCATCAACTGGATCTTCGCGCGGGCCCAGCAGTACTTCCGCAGCAAGCCGATCGTCACGCGCACCGTCACCGGCATCGAGCGCAGCACGCTGGGTGACACGCTCGACGACGCCCAGCGTGTCGCCGGCTGGCTCGACGAGGTCGGCGTCTCGCCGCACGGCCGGGTCGGCACGTTCGCGTGGAACACCGCCCGCCACCTCGCGCTGTACTTCGCGATCCCGGGCAGCGGGCGCGTCATGCACACGATCAACATCCGCTACTTCGCCGACCAGCTCGTCTACACCGTCAACCACGCCGAGGACGAGGCCGTCTTCGTCGACCGCTCGCTGCTGCCGCTGTTCCTGCAGCACCTGCCGCGGCTCGAGACGGTGCGCCACGTGGTGGTCATGGACGACGGCGCCGACGCCGAGATCCCCGACGCGGAGCTGCCCAACGGCGCGCGCATCGTGCTGTGGAGCGATGTGATCCAGCGATCGAGTCCGTTGGACTTCACCGACCGGGTCACCGACGAGCGCCAGGGCGCGGCGATCTGCTACACCACCGGCACCACAGGCAACCCGAAGGGCGTCTTCTACACGCACCGCTCCACCTGGCTGCACTCGAACGCGACGATGTCCTCGGCCGCCTTCGGGCTGGCCGAGGCCGACCGCGTGCTGCCGGTCGTGCCCATGTTCCATGCCAACGCCTGGGGGCTCGCCTACGCCGCGGGCCTGGCCGGTGCATCCATGGTGATGCCGGGTCCCGACCTGTCGCCGGGCGCCATCCTCGACCTGCTCGAGCAGGAGCGCGTCACCGTCACCGCCGGCGTCCCGACGATCTGGATGGGCGTGCTGCCGCTGGTCGACGGGCGCGATCTGTCGTCGCTGCGGATCATCCTGTGCGGCGGGTCGGCCGTGCCGCGGGCGCTGTCGGAGGCCTACCGCGAGAAGGTCGGGCTGCCGATCATGCAGGCGTGGGGCATGACCGAGACCTCGCCGATCGCCACCGCCGCGACAATCCGCTCGGACGTCGCCG
>CAZZZE010000281.1:0-4061 GCA_964658365.1 uncultured Jatrophihabitantaceae bacterium | reverse complement strand
GGATCACAGGCCGCGGACGGCCGGGTGCGCGGGGTCGTCGAGTTTGATCACGACATCGGCCACCCGGATCGGCTCGACGTCGCGGTCGTAGTCCGCGTAGGCCGGCAGCGTCCAGGCCGCGTCCTCGGGGGTGCGCCGGGTCCGGGCGGCCGGGGACAGCGTCAGGTGCACGACCCGGTCGAAGGGCAGGTCCCGCCCGAGCAGCAGCGCCCCGCTGACCAGCAGGACGGTGCCGGGTTCGACCGCGCGGATCGGCTCGCGCGTCGAGCGGTTCGTGCGCGGGTCGCGCAGCGAGGGCAGGTAGGTGCCGGACGTCACGAGCGGTTCGAGCACCTCGCGGCGCAGCGCGCCGTCGTCGAGCCACTGCGGGAACGACTCGAGGTCGTGCCGGCCATACTCCAGCCGCAGCGACGCATCGCGCCAGAACGTCTCGGCGCGGACGTGCGCGCCGGCTCGGCCCCGCGGCCGCAGCGCGTCGACCAGCAGCTCGGCGAACCGCGCAGGTTCGGCGCACGGCGGCCCGTCGACAGCCACCCGGACCATGCCCGGATCGCGAGCAAACCGCTCGGCCAGCCGCTCGATCGCGACGTCCAGCGACAGTGGGACGAAGCTAGGCAGCGAGCTTCTCCTTGACCTGCGCCACGCTCGGGTTCGTCAGGGCCGTGCCGTCCGCGAAGACCACGGTGGGCACGGTGCGGTTTCCGCCGTTGGCGTTCATGACGATCTCCGCGGCACCTTCGGTGCGCTCGATGTCGACCTCGGTCCACTCGATGCCCTCGCGCTGCAGCCCGCTCTTCAGCCGCGCGCAGAACCCGCACCAGGTGGTCGTGTACATCGTCATCATCGGTGATCGTCGCCTTTCGTCGGTGAACTCAACACCAGAACGCGGGCCGGACGATCCACATTCCGGCCGACCGGGCGTCCAGCTGTCGTCACCCGCTGGCAGTATCCGTGGACGTGCCGGACGCCGAACGGATCCTCGAGGGGTTGGACCCCGAGCAGCGCGAGGCTGCGGCCGCGGTGCGCGGGCCGGTGTGCATCCTGGCCGGCGCCGGCACCGGCAAGACCCGGGCTATCACCCACCGCATCGCCTACGCCGTGCGCACCGGCGCCGTCGAACCCAATCAGCTGCTGGCCGTCACCTTCACCGCCCGTGCGGCAGGCGAGCTGCGCACCCGCTTGCGCGCGCTCGGCGCCGGCGGGGTGCAGGCCCGCACCTTCCACGCCGCCGCGCTGCGCCAGCTGCAGTACTTCGCGCCGCGCGTGCTGGGCGGCGGCATGCCCGACGTCGTCGACAGCCAGCTCAGGCTCGTGGGCAACGCCGCGGCCCGGCTGCGGATGCGCGTCGACCGCACCGAACTGCGCGACCTCACCGGCGAGATCGACTGGGCCAAGGCAGTGCTGGCCACGCCGAAGTCCTATCCCGCCACCGCGCGCGCTGCGGGCCGCGAGACGACCTCGACGCCCGAGACGGTCGCCAAGCTGTACGCCGAGTACGAGGCCACCAAGAAGCGCAGCGGGCAGATCGACTTCTCCGACCTGCTGCTGATCATGGCCGCGGCCATGGAGGAACACCCCGACGTCGCCGAGCAGGTCCGCAGCCAGTACCGGCACTTCGTGGTCGACGAGTACCAGGACGTCTCGCCGCTGCAGCAGCGCCTGCTCGACGCGTGGCTGGGCGAGCGCACCGACCTGTGCGTCGTCGGCGACGCCAACCAGACGATCTACTCCTTCGCCGGGGCCACGCCCGAACACCTGCTCGGGTTCCGTCGTCGGTTCCCCGACGCGGTGGTCGTGCGCCTGCACCGCGACTACCGCTCCACCCCGCAGGTCGTCGAGCTGGCCAACAAGCTGGTGGGCGGGGGAGAGGCCGGGGTGACGCTCGTGGGCCAGCGCGCCGAGGGTCCGGCGCCGACCTTCGCCGAGTTCGACGACGAGCCGGCCGAGGCCGCCGACGTCGCCGCCCGGTGCAAGACCCTGATCGCGGCGGGGACACCTGCTGCCGAGATCGCGATCCTGTTCCGGATCAACGCCCAGTCCGAGGTCTACGAGGCCGCGCTCACCCGCGAGGGCGTGCCGTACGTGCTGCGCGGCGGTGAGCGGTTCTTCGACCGCGCCGAGATCCGTGAGGCCCGGCTGCTGCTGCGCGGTGCCGCGCGCAGCGGCGAGGTCGGCGACGACGCGTTGCCCGACGCCGTCCGGGGGGTGCTGGGCAGCCTGGGCTGGTACCCCGACAACGCGCCGCCCAGCGGGGGTGCGCGCGAACGGTGGGAGTCCCTCGCGGCCCTCGTCACCCTGGCCGACGACCTGCTGGCCACGCTGCCCGACGCCACCCTCGAGACGTTCGTCGCCGAGCTCGACCAGCGCGCCGGAGCCCAGCACGCGCCGACCGTGCAGGGCGTCACGCTCGCGTCGCTGCACTCGGCCAAGGGGCTCGAGTGGGACGCCGTGTTCCTGGTCGGGCTCACCGACACGACCGTGCCCTACCAGCACGCCACCACCCCGGCGCAGATCGCCGAGGAGAAGCGGCTGCTCTACGTCGGCATCACCCGCGCCCGCGAGCGGCTTGCGCTGTCCTGGGCGCTGGCCCGCAGCCCCGGCCAGCGTCGAGGTCGCAAGGCGAGTCGTTTCCTCGACGGCCTGCGTCCGACGGCCGGCGCCCGCGTGTCGCCCAAGCGTGCGAAGTCGCCGCGGCCCGAGGCCGAGGACGCCGAACTGTTCGGCCGGCTGCGCGAGTGGCGCAAGCAGCAGGCCACGGCGCAGAGCGTCCCGCCCTACGTCGTGTTCAGCGACGCCACCCTGGTGGCCATTGCCGACGCCCGCCCGAAGAGCCGCGCGGCGCTGGCTCAGATCTCCGGCGTCGGGGCCACCAAGCTCACCCGCTACGCCGACCCGCTGCTCGCGCTGCTGGGCGGCGCGGCCCCGGCCGACGTCGAGCCGGTCGAGGTGGTCTGACGTGCACGACGCGACGCTGAGCGACCGGGTCAGCTGACGTCCGCGAGGTCGGCGTCATCGTCGACCAGCGCGGGCGGTTCGCGCACGAGCGCGGCCAGCAGCGCGGCGGCGAGAGTCAGCACGACGGCCACGACCAGCGCGAGCCGAACGCCGTCGAGGAACCCGGTGACGAAGGGCTGGAACGGCTTCGTCCGGGCCAGCTGCTTGAGGTCGAACCCGCCGCCGCCCCCGCCGGTCTGCAGCAGCGCGACCGCCTTGTCCCGCCCGCCGACGAGCTTGAGCAGGAACGGGTCGATCCTGCCGACGGCTGCGGTCAGGTGCGCGTTGACGATCGCGCCGAGCGCGGCCACGCCCACCACTGCCCCCAGCTGGCGCGCGGTATTGGTGGCCGACGCGGCCATCCCCGAACGGCGGGCCGGGATGTGGGTCAGCACCGTCGAGGTCAGCGGGACCACCGTGATCCCGAAGCCCACACCGGCGACGGCGAGGGCCAGCGCGAGATGGCCGAACGACAGCTTCGACCCCTCGCCGAGCTCGGCCCGGGCGAGCAGCATGCCGACGGCGCCCAGGACGCAGCCGATCACCGTCGGCAGCTTCGCGCCGGCCCGGGCCACCCACGCGCCGGCCACGAGGCCGCCGAGCACGATGGCCGCGGCCATGGGCGCGAACATGCCGGCGAGCCGCGGACCGGAGTACCCGAGCGCGATGTCGAGGTACAGCGCGGTGAAGAAGAAGATCGCGAACACGCCGAAGTACACGGCGAAGGCCGCGAACAGCGCCGAGCTGACGATCGGCGCGCGCACCGCCCGCAGGTCGAGCATCGGCGTGGCGGCCCGCAGTTCGACCGGGACGAAGGCGACCAGACACGCCCTGCCCAGGACGAACAGCCCGACGACCCACCACGTCGAATAGCCCTCGTACTCGCCCGAGATCGCCGCGAAGATCACCGCCGACAGCCCGGCGGCGCTGAGCAGCACGCCGGCGCCGTCGACCGCGCCCGGCCGGGAGTCGCGGCTCTCGGGAACGAAGGCCACGACGGTGACGAGCAGGACCAGCGCGAGCGCCAGGTTGAACCAGAAGACCGAGCGCCAGTCGCCGGCGCCGAC
>CAZZZE010000280.1:0-4071 GCA_964658365.1 uncultured Jatrophihabitantaceae bacterium | reverse complement strand
GCCTCATTCCGAAAGAGAGGGAAGTGGGTGCGGTCGAGGGCTTCTGACACCTCGATGTCAGGGCGGGATCGAGGAATGAAGGGGAGGGCCAGGAACAGGCCGGGCTACTGTGCCGCCGCCAGCCGATCCGTCATCACGATCCCGTTGGCAACTTGTAGACAAAGGATCAAGGGCCCCGGCGTCATCACGCCCGAGCCCTTGTTCCGTACTGCCTCAACGAGTAGCGGGGGTAGGATTTGAACCTACGACCTCTGGGTTATGAGCCCAGCGAGCTACCGAGCTGCTCCACCCCGCGTCGCATGCACCACCATACCGACGCGGCACCGGCACTCCAAATTCCTCCCGCGACAAGGGCCCTGGCCCAGGTCTCGACGATCAGGGCCAGCTGCCGTCGGCGTTCCTCATGTACACCCGGATCGTCGCAGAAGCGGGGCCTGTGAGCGCAAGTCGACGAGTCTGCGGTCGATTGTGGCTATTATCGCCGCATGCCCAGCTACCGCATGCGTGAGGCGGCCGAGCTGCTCGGCGTCAGCGACGACTCGCTGCGTCGCTGGGCCGACAGCGGGCGGTTGACGACGAGCACGGACGTTGCCGGGCGCCGGGTGATCGACGGCGCCGAGCTCGCGGAGTTCGCGCGCAAGAACGCCGCCCCGGTGCCCGAGGCCGGCCCCACCGAGCGGGAGTCGGCTCGTAACCGCTTCGTCGGCCTCGTCACCCGCGTCGTCCGCGACACCGTGATGGCGCAGGTCGAGATGCAGTGCGGCCCGTACCGCGTGGTATCGCTCATGAGCCGCGAGGCGGCCGACGATCTCGGCCTCGAGCCCGGCGTGACTGCGACCGCGTCGGTCAAGTCCACCAACGTCGTGGTCGAAGTCTCCTCCAAACCGAAAGGTACGTCAGCGTGAAGCGTCTCGCAGGGGCTCTTGTGGCGGTGGCCGTGTTGCTCGCGGGCTGCTCGTCCAGCGGTAGCGACAGCGGCTCGTCCAGCAGCCCGAAGGCCGGAGGGTCGAGCTCGTCGTCGACGCTGACCGGCGCCATCACGGTGGACGCGGCCTCCTCGCTCACCGAGGCGTTCGGCACGCTAGCGAAGCAGTTCGAGACGGCGCACCCCGGCACGACGGTAAAGGTCAATTTCGGGGCCAGCTCGGACCTGTCGACGCAGATCGGCCAGGGCGCCCCCGTCGACGTCTTCGCCTCGGCCTCGACGAAGAACATGACCTCGCTGGGCGCCACGGCGCTGAACCCGACGAACTTCGTCAGCAACACCCTGGAGATCGCGGTGCCGCTGTCGAACCCTGGCAAGATCAGCGCGGTGAAGGACCTGGCGAGGGCCGGCGTGAAGGTCGCGGTGTGCGACCCGGCGGTGCCGTGCGGCGTCGTCGCCGCCAAGGTCTTCTCGAACGCGAAGATCACCGTGAAACCGGTCGCCCGCGAGAAGGACGTCAAGTCGACGCTCGCCGTCGTCGAGTCCGGCGAGGTCGATGCCGGACTGGTGTACGTCACCGACGTGCGCGCCGCCGGCACCAAGGTCAAGGGCGTAACGATCCCCGCGAACGTCAACGCCAGCACCGAGTACCCCATCGCGGCGCTGAAGTCGGCCAAGAACGCCGCTCTCGCATCGGCCTTCGTCGCCTACGTCCTGTCCGCGGCCGGCAAGACGGTGCTCATGGCGGACGGCTTCAGCCAGCCGTGAGACGAGCGCGGGCCCGCGCCGCAGCAGGGCTGGGCACGCCGCTCGTCGTCATCCCGCCGGCCCTGCTGGCCGTGTTGTTCCTGCTGCTGCCCACAGTGGGGTTGCTGGTGCGCACTCCGTGGCGCCGGCTCGGCGCCATCTACCGCGACAAGGGCGTGTGGACGGCACTGCGACTCTCCGTCGAGTCCTCGCTCGAGGCCACCGCGATCGCGCTGGTCATCGGGGTACCGCTGGCCTGGGTGCTGGCTCGCATCCGCGTCCCCGGCATGGGCGTGGTCCGCGCCGTCGTCACGGTGCCGCTGGTGCTCCCGCCGGTGATCGGTGGCGTCGCCCTGTTCAGCGCCTTCGGCCGCAAGGGCATGTTCGGTGGAGCCATCCGCGCCGTCATCGGGCACGACCTCCCGTTCACCTACGCCTCGATCGTGCTCGCCCAGACGTTCGTGGCCATGCCGTTCCTGGTCGTCACCGTCGAGGGCGCGTTCCGCACCGCCGACCGCGGGTTGGAGGAAGCAGCGGCCACGCTCGGGGCCACCCGCACCCGGATCCTGCTGCGGGTGACGCTGCCGCTGGTGCTGCCCTCGATCCTGGCCGGAGCGGTGCTGTGCTGGGCGCGGGCCCTCGGCGAGTTCGGCGCCACACTGCTCATCGGCGGCAACAATCCAGGGGTCACGCAGACGTTGCCCACCCTGGTCATCAGTGTCTTCAACGACGCCCCGGAAGACGCGCCCGCGCTGAGCCTCCCGCTCATCGCCGTCGCCCTCGTCGTGCTCGGCGTCATGCGCGACCGCTGGTTGCGCCCGATCGCGACCGCGTCATGACGCTGTCCGTCGAGGGGCGGGTGCGGCGCGGGGAGTTCGAACTCGATGTCGCAGTGCGCGCCGGGGCGGGCGAGGTCCTGGCAGTGCTCGGCCCGAACGGGGCGGGCAAGTCGACGCTGCTGCGGGTCGTCACTGGCCTGCTGCCCCTCGAGTCCGGCGAGGTGCGCCTGGACGCGACCGTCTTCGACGACGGCCGGCACTTCGTCGACCCGCAACACCGGCGTGTCGGCGTGGTGTTCCAGGACCACCGGCTCTTCCCGCACCTGCGGGTGCTCGACAACATTGCTTTCGGCGCACGCTCCCGTGGCGTGCGAGCCGCATCGGCGCGCACGGCCGCACGCAGCTGGCTGGCGCGGTTGGGCCTCGAGGACCTGGCGCGCCGCTACCCCCGCGAGCTGTCGGGCGGGCAGGCGCAGCGGGTCGCGCTGGCCCGAGCGCTGGCCTGCGAACCGGACGCGCTGCTGCTCGATGAGCCGTTGGCCGCGCTCGACGTCCAGACCCGGGCCGAGGTGCAGGGCGAGCTGCGCGAGCACCTCGGCGCGTTCGCCGGCCCGACGCTGATCGTCACCCACGACCCCATCGAGGCGCTGCTGCTGGCGACCCGGATCGTGGTGCTCGAACGCGGGCGGGTCGTGCAGGCGGGGTCGCCGGCCGAGATCACCAGCCGGCCGTTGACGCCGTACGTCGCGCAGCTGGTCGGGATGAACCTCTACGCCGGGCAGGCGCGAGCGGGGCGGGTCGTGCTCGACGGCGGCGGTGCGCTGTACGCCACCGATGCGGCGGACGGGCCGGTGCTGGCCGCGCTGCGACCGTCGGCGATCACCGTGCACCATGCCCGGCCGACCGACACCAGCGCCCGCAACGTGTGGCCGGCCCGGATCGCCGCGCTGGCCCCGCTCGGCGACCGCATCCGGGTGACGGTCGACGGTGCTCCGGCGGCGTCCGTCGATGTCACCGCGGCGGCGGTCGCGGAGCTGGACCTCACCCTCGGGGGCGAGGTGTGGCTCAGCGCGAAGGCGACCGACGTCAGCGTGTATCGGGCGCCGTGAGGGCCGTCTGGCACGCTGGAGCGATGTCCGCCGTCACCGTCCGCTACTGGGCCGGCGCGAAGCGGGCCGCGGGGCGTGCCGAAGAAGGCTTCGACGTCTCGACCCTCGCCGAGCTGCGGGCGCTGCTGGGGGCTCGTCCCGAGCTGGCGGCGGTGAGCGAGGTGGCGTCGTTCCTCGTCGACGGCGTCCGTACGGCCGACAACGTGCCGCTGGCCGTAGGTGCCCACGTCGACGTCCTGCCGCCCTTCGCGGGAGGCTGAGCGCCGGGGGTTGAGCGCCGGTGGTTTGCCCGGCGTAGCACGACAGGCGATCGGTGTTCATCATCCGGTCACACGATCCCTCGACCATCGAAGGATGAGCGAGTACGTGACGAACGAGTCCTGGGTACGTGTCGTCGCGCGCGCCGACGCGATCGACGACATCGCCGACCAGTTCGAGCGCCGCGCGCCGCAGCAGCCGTCGCCGATACGCCGGGCCGAAGCCGAGCAGCTCGTGGCCGCGCGCTGGCCAC
>CAZZZE010000279.1:0-4127 GCA_964658365.1 uncultured Jatrophihabitantaceae bacterium | reverse complement strand
ACACCGACTTCACCTGGTCGGAGTTCGTGCGCCGCAACAACGAGGAGCTCGTCGGCACCTGGGGCAACCTGGTGAACCGGACGATCTCGATGACGGCGAAGAACCTCGGCTCGATCCCGGCCCCAGGCGAGCTGACCGACGCCGACCGCGACCTGCTCGCCCTGTCCGGCAAGGCCTTCGGCACCGTCGGCGATCTGCTCGGCCGCTCCCGGCAGAAGGCGGCGCTGGGTGAGGCCATGGACGTCGTCGGCGCGGCGAACAAGTACCTGTCCGACACCGAGCCGTGGAAGCTGAAGAACAGCGACCCCGAGCGGATGGCCTCGGTGCTCCACGTCGCGCTCCAGGTCATCGACGACGCCAAGACCCTGCTCACGCCGTTCCTGCCGTCGTCGTCGGGCAAGGTCCACGCCCTGCTGCACGGCGACGAGCCGTGGGCGACGATGCCCGACCTCGTCGAGGTCGACCAGCCCACCGCCGTCGGCTCGCCGTCGTACTCCGTGCTCACTGGCGACTACGACACCGGCGCGCGCTGGACGTCCAGCCCGATCGAGGTCGGCCGCCCGATGGCCGCGCCGACGCCGGTGTTCGCCAAGCTCGACCCGTCCGTGGTCGAGGAGGAACTGGCCCGGCTCGCTGAGCGCGGTGAGTGAGCCGACCGCCGAGCCGCTCCGGTCGCCGGTGTTCGACGCGCACACCCACCTCGACGCCATGGCCCAGCGGGCCGGAGTCCCGGCCGACGACGCGTTCGTTGCCATCGCCATGGCCGACGCACGGGCGGCGGGCGTCCACGCGGTGATCACCGTCGGCGACACGGTCGCGTCGTCGAGGTGGTGCGTGGCCGCGGCCCGTGCCCACCCCGACGTCTACGCCGCGGTGGCCGTGCATCCCACCGAGATCGACGGCCTGGACGACGCCGGCTACGCCGAGCTCGAGACGCTGGCCCGCGATCCCAGGGTGGTCGCGGTGGGGGAGACCGGGCTGGACTACTACTGGGATCGGACGACCCCGGCGGCGCAGCGGGAGCACTTCCGCCGCCACATCGACCTCGCCAAGCGGGTGGGCAAGCCGCTGATGATCCACGACCGCGACGCCCACCGCGACGTCCTGGACATCCTGCGCGCCGAGGGCGCTCCCGAGCAGGTGGTGTTCCACGCGTTCTCCGGCGACGCCGCGATGGCGCGCGAGTGCGTGGCCGCGGGCTACGTCCTGTCCTTCCCGGGCGTGATCACCTTCAAGAACGCGCCGGCGCTGCGCGAGGCGGCCGCCGTCGTGCCGGTAGAGCACCTGCTCGTCGAGACCGACGCGCCGTTCCTTACGCCGCACCCGCTGCGGGGTCGTCCGAACGCCCCGCGGCTGCTGCCGCTGACCGTCCGCGGCCTGGCCGCAGCGACCGGCGCGGACCTGGACGCGCTCTGCACCGCCGTGCGCGACAACGGTGCGCGGATCTTCGATATCGGACGGACCTGAGGGCCGCTGAAGTGCCCGGTAGGTAGCCGTTCTGTACCTCGGTGTGCTCAGCGTCACACCGGTGCGTGTGGAATCTCCCGGGGTTTTTCGCAACCGCGCCGACGCGGGGTACTGCAACTCTCAACCATTGGTGCAGACAGTCGCGCGCAGCCCGCGGATCCCGGGCGCTCGAGCTGCGCAGGTCGGGAACTCGGTCCGCGGGCCCGCTGTGAGCCGGGAGTGAGTACCGCGATGGGGCACCGGGGACCGTTTCGTTCGGGGCTGCCCGTTCTCGACGATTCGATGTCGTGACGTTTGGTCCGGTTCGACGTCACTCGTTACGTTGTCGTGACCAACCGACCTGCCGGGGCCGTTCGTGGTGCCGGGGACTGATGGGACAACAGGGGGACAGTTCGTGCGACGCAGTATCAAGTACGGCCTCGCCGCCGCCGTGGCGGCGGGCTTCGTCGGGGGGATCACCGCCTTCGCCACCGCCTCCAGCGGCACGCCGGTCACCGTCACGGTCGACGGGCAGGCCAAGCAGATCACCACCGAGGCGAGCACCGTCAAGGGCGCGCTGAAGACGGCCGGTTACCGCGTCAATTCCCACGACCTCGTCGCCCCGAGCCCGACCGCCCAGATCCACAGTGGCTCGAAGATCGTCCTGAACCGCGGGCGCCTGCTGCACCTCGTCGTCGACGGCCAGCGAAAGGACGTCTGGACGACCGCGCCGACCGTGGCCGTGGCGCTGTCGCAGCTCGGTTACAGCACCGCCGACTTCGTCTCGGTCTCCCGCTCGCGGCGCCTGCCCCTGTCGCCGACCGCGATCGCGGTGCGCCAGCCCAAGCACATCACGGTCCTGCACGACCGCCGCACCGACCAGGTCGTCTCGACCGCGCCCACCGTCGCTGCCGTCCTCGGCGCGCTCGGCGTCACCGTCGACAGCGCCGACCGGCTGACGCCCGCCGCCACCACGCCGGTCACCGACGGGCTGGCCATCCGCGTGCAGCGCGTGACGTCCAAGAAGGTCACCCAGCACCTGAGCACCGACTACCCGATCGTTAGGCACTCCGACGCCTCGATGTACGAGGGCAGCACCAAGGTCGTGACGAAGGGCAAGGAAGGCAGCACCGACGTCACGTACGAGATCCTCTACATCGACGGCCAGCGGGCCGGCAAGAAGCTGGTGGCGAGGTCCGTCGTCACCGCGCCGAAGACGCAGGTCGTCAAGGTCGGGACCAAGAAGCGGCCGAAGCCCAAGGTGTCGAGCAGCAGCAGCAACGGGCTGAACTGGGACGCCGTCGCCTCGTGCGAGTCCGGCGGCAACTGGCACATCAACACCGGCAACGGCTTCTACGGCGGCCTGCAGTTCGACATCGGCACGTGGGATTCCAACGGCGGCGGTCAGTACGCCGCCCGGGCGGACCTCGCCAGCCGCGAGCAGCAGATCGCCGTTGCCACCACGCTGTACAACAAGCGCGGCTCCAGCCCGTGGCCGGTGTGCGGCTCGCGGCTGTAGCCGCGCCCGTCCACCCGCCGCTACCGCAGCGAGACCCATCCGTTACAGTTTCGTGACCTGCGAACGCACACGTCCACACCCGAGTACGTCCGAGGAGCTCCCTCAGTGCTGAGAAGCCTGAAGTACGGCCTGCACGGCGCCGTGTTGGCCGGTCTGATCGCCGCCCCACTGGTGTGGACCTCGGTCGACAAGGCGGTGCACCTCTCAGTGGACGGCAGGATGACGACGGTCTCGACGACGGCCAGCAACGTCGGGCAGGTCCTTCGCGCGCAGCACTACGCGATCAACCGCCACGACCTCGTCGCGCCCGCCGCCGGCTCGTCGGTGCACGACGGCATGACCGTCGTGCTGCGGCGCGGTCGGTTGCTGCACCTGGACATCGACGGCAAGCGGAGGTCGGTGTGGACGACCGCGTCCACCGTCGAGCAGGCGCTCACCGAGCTCGGCTACACGACGCGGGACTTCGTGTCGGTGTCCCGCTCGCGCCGGCTGCCACTGCAGCCGACCGACCTCGCGATCCGCACGCCCCGCCTGATCACGGTGATCCACGACGGCACGCGCGAGCAGGTCTCGACCACCGACGCCACCGTTGCCGAGCTGCTCGCCGACCTCCAGGTGCCGGTGCACGCCAAGGACAAGGTCTCGGCGTCACCGGGTTCGGCGCTGGCCAACGGCGAGGTCCTCACCGTGCAGCGCGTCGGCGAGCGGACGCTCGTGCAGAACGTCGCCATCGGCTTCTCGATCACCCGCAAGGCCGACGCGACGCTCGCGGCCGGCAAGACGAAGATCCTGACCAAGGGCCGGAAGGGCCGCATGCAGATCACCTACTCGGTGGTCTACGTCGACGGCAAGCCGGCCGCCCGCACCCAGCTCTCGAGTCGCACGATCGCTGCGCCGCGCGCGCAGGTCGTCGCGGTCGGGACCAAGCAGGCCACCGCCGACGTGGCGAACACGCCGAAGGTCGGAGCGCCGACACCCGGCTCGGCGAAGGCGATCGCCAAGGAACTCGCGGCCAAGCGCGGCTGGGGCGACGACCAGTACTCGTGCCTGGTGTCGATGTGGTCGCGTGAGAGCGGCTGGCGCACCAATGCGGCCAATCCCAGTGGTGCCTACGGCATCCCGCAGGCGCTGCCCGGCTCGAAGATGTCCTCCGCCGGCCCGG
>CAZZZE010000278.1:0-4137 GCA_964658365.1 uncultured Jatrophihabitantaceae bacterium | reverse complement strand
GCCTCGTAGATGCCGCGGGACTTGGCCTCGATGATGCGGTTCTCGATCTGGTCGGACATGCCCAGGCCGTGGCGCCCGCCGATGGCGTTGGCCTGCTGCACGAGTTCGACCGGGTCGTCGTAGTGCACGCCGTTGACGGCGGTCGGGCGGCCGGCGTCGAAGCGGATGGTGACGTCCTCGGTGTCTATGGCGACGTCGGGGTCCCAGAAGCGCACACCCATGATCGGCTGGACGGTC
This sequence comes from uncultured Jatrophihabitantaceae bacterium, assembly GCA_964658365.1. Lineage (GTDB taxonomy): Bacteria > Actinomycetota > Actinomycetes > Mycobacteriales > Jatrophihabitantaceae > Jatrophihabitans. The sequence goes on along the minus strand of CAZZZE010000278.1, from coordinate 3,900 downwards.
TCGAGGGAGGTGTCGAGATGCTCGAGGGTCTTGGCCTCGTGCGTCGCACCCCAGATGTTGGCGTCGGTCGAGTACGCCTTCTCCGAGCTGTCGCGGTAGGGCAGGTCGTGCTCGACGAGCCACTGGCTCATCTCGGCCCGGCCACCCAGTTCGGTGACGAAGTCGGCGTCCAACCACGGCTTGTAGATGCGCAGCGACGGGTTGGCCAGCAGCCCGTAGCGGTAGAAGCGCTCGATATCGTTGCCCTTGAATGTCGAGCCGTCACCCCAGATGTGCACCTCGTCCGAGCGCATGGCCCGCACGAGCATGGTGCCGGTGACGGCCCGGCCGAGCGGGGTGGTGTTGAAGTACGCGCGGCCGGCCGAGCGGATGTGGAAGGCGCCGCAGGCGAGGGCGGCGAGGCCTTCCTCGACGAGCTCGCGGCGGCAGTCGACGACCCGGGCGAGCTCGGCGCCGTACTGAAGCGCCCGGTCCGGCACGGTGGAGATGTCGGTCTCGTCGTACTGGCCGATGTCCGCGGTGTAGGCACAGGGGACGGCGCCACGATCGCGCATCCAGGCCACGGCGACGGACGTGTCGAGCCCGCCGGAGAAGGCGATCCCGACGCGTTCGCCGGCGGGAAGGGAGGTGAGGACCTTGCTCACGGATGGGTCTCCTCGGGATCGGCGTGCGGGCGGGCGAGGTCGAGCAGGTGATCGGCCAGGGCGCTGCCGCCATCGGGGGCTCGTGTGATGACCAGGATGGTGTCGTCGCCGGCCACCGTGCCCAGGACCTCGGGCATCCGGGCGCGGTCGAGGGCGCTGGCCAGGAAGTCCGATGCGCCGGGCGGGGTGCGGAGCACGACCAGGTTGGCGCTGGCCTCGGCGCTGACCAGCAGCTCGCCGAGCATCCGGGCCAGCCGGTGCGGCGGGTCGTCGCCGGCGGACCGGTTCACCAGCGGCGAGCCGTCCTCGGGGATGACGTAGGCCGGTGCACCGCCGTCGGCCGGGCGCAGCTTCACCGCGCCGAGCTCGTCGAGGTCGCGCGACAGGGTGGCCTGGGTGACGTGGACCCCGGCTTCGTCGAGCAGCACCGCGAGCTCGGCCTGCGAGCGCACGACGCGCTCGCCGATCACCGCCACGATCCGGGCGTGCCGGGCGGCCCGGGTGGGTGCCACGCGCAGGGCGCGCACGTCGCTCACTGCGCCCGCTCCAGCAACCACGTCAGCACCGCCTTCTGGGCGTGCAGGCGGTTCTCGGCCTCGTCCCAGACGACGCTGCGCGGGCCGTCGAGGACCTCGGCCGAGATCTCCTTGCCGCGGTAGGCGGGCAGGCAGTGCAGGACGATCGCGTCGGTGGCGGCCAGGGCCAGGCGGTCGGCGGTGATCGCGAACGGGACGAACGGCGCCTCGCGGGCCGCGGCCTCCGCTTCCTGCCCCATGGACACCCAGGTGTCGGTGACCAGGACGTCGGCACCGTCGAGCGCCTTCTCGGCGACGTCGGTGACGGTGATCGTGGCGCCCGTACCGGCGGCGATCCGCTGGGCAGCGGCGACGATCGCCGGGTCGGGGTGGAAAGCCTCGGGGCCGGCCAGGCGGAGGTGCATACCCGCTGCCGCCGCGCCCAGCAGGTAGGAGTGCGCCATGTTGTTGGCCGCGTCGCCCAGGTAGGCGAGCGACAACCCCGCGAGACGGCCCTTGCGCTCGCGCACGGTCTGCAGGTCGGCCAGGATCTGGCACGGGTGGAACTGGTCGGTGAGCGCGTTGATCACCGGAACCGGGCTGAGCGCAGCCATCTCCTCGATGCGGTCCTGGCCGAAGGTTCGCCACACGATGGCCGCGACCTGCCGCGACACCACGCGGGTGACGTCGGCGATCGACTCACGATCACCGATGCCGGCCAGCCGGGTATCGACCACGATCGGCTGGCCTCCGAGCTCGGCGACACCCACCGAGAACGACAGCTGGGTGCGCAGCGTCGGCTTGTCGAAGATCAGCGCGACGCTGTGCGGGCCGGTCAGCGGGCGGTAGCGATGCCGATCGGCCTTCATCTCGTCGGCGAGGTCGAGCACCGCGAGCAGCTCGTCGGGCGCGAGATCGTCGTCGCGCAGGAAGTGCCTAGGCATCGGCCGCGACCTCCGCGAGTGCGGCCGCGAACAGCGGTACCGCCTCGTCGACGTCGGCCTCGCTGGTGATCAGCGGCGGCGCCAGCCGGATGGTGTCGGGCCGAACCGCGTTGACGAGCAGGCCGTGCGAGCGCGCCGCCTGCTCGACAGCGGGCGCGTGTGCGCCGTCGAGACCGACGCCCAGCCAGAGGCCGGCGCCGCGGACCTCGGTGACCAGCGGGCTCTCGAGCGAGCGAAGTGCGTCGGCCAGGTGCTCACCGACGCGCTTGACCTGATCGAGCAGGTGCTCGTCGGCGATGGTGTCGAGGACCGCGAGCGCCGCCGCGCACGACACCGGGTTGCCGCCGAACGTGCTGCCGTGATCGCCGGGCGCGAACAGCTCACCGGCTGCGCCGATGCCGAGGCAGGCGCCGATGGGCAGCCCCCCGCCGAGTCCCTTGGCCAGCGTGATGACGTCAGGGCGCACGCCCTCGGCAAGGCTTGCGAACCAGTGCCCGGTGCGCCCGATGCCCGACTGGATCTCGTCGACGATCATCAGGGCGCCGGCGGCGTCGCAGATCGAGCGGACGCCGGCCAGGAAACCGGCCGGCGGCGGCACAACGCCGCCCTCGCCGAGCGTGGGTTCGACGATGACCGCCGCGGTGCTGGCGTCGACGGCCGCCGCCAGTGCGCCGAGGTCGCCGTAGTCGACGAACGCGACCGGCCCGGGCAGGGGCGCAAACGGCTCGCGTTTGGCCGCGTTGCCGGTGACCGACAGCGCGCCCAGGGTGCGTCCGTGGAAGCTGCTCGTGCACGAGACGATCGTGCTGCGACCGGTGCGGTTGCCGTGCAGCCGCGCGAGCTTGAGTGCGCACTCGTTGGCCTCGGCGCCGCTGTTGGCGAAGAACACCCGGGCCGGCAGCCCGAGCAGTTGGACGAGACGTTCGGCCAGGGCGATCTCCGGCTCGTGCATGAGCAGGTTCGAGGTGTGCGCGAGCTTGCCGACCTGCTGGGTGACCGCGGCGACGATCGCCGGGTGGGCGTGCCCGAGGGCGGAGACCGCGATGCCGCCGACGAAGTCGAGGTAGGCGTTGCCGTCGGTGTCCCAGACCCGGACGCCGTCGCCGTGGTCGAGCGTGAGTGGCGGCGTGCCGTAGTTGTTCATCATCACGGCCTGCCAGCGGCTGTCGAACGTCATGCCGGGCCTCCCTGCGTAGGAGAGGGCTTCGTGGGGACGACCATCGTCCCGATGCCCTCGCTGGTGAAGATCTCGAGCAGAATCGCGTGCTCGATGCGCCCGTCCAGGACGGTGGCGCGCGGCACGCCGCCGTCGACCGCGCGGACGCAGGCCGCCATCTTCGGCACCATGCCGCTCGACAGGGTGGGCAGCAGCGCGGCGAGCGCCTCGGTGTCGATCTCGCGCACGATCTCGGTGCTGGCCGGCCAGTCGGCGTACAGGCCCTCGACGTCGGTGAGCACGATGAGCTTCTCGGCCTCGAGGCCCACTGCGATCGCGGCCGCGGCGGTGTCGGCGTTGACGTTGTAGGTCTGGCCGTCGAGGCCGCGAGCGACGGTGGCGATCACCGGGATGCGGCCCGCGTCGAGCAGGGCGTGCACGGCCGACGGCTCGACGGCGACGACGTCACCGACCTGGCCGAGGTCGACCTCGACACCGTCGACGACGGTGCCACGACGCTCGGCGGTGAGCAGGCTGGCATCCTCGCCGGACAGCCCGATGGCCATGGAGCCGTGGTCGTTGAGCAGGTTGACGATGTCGGCGTTGACCTGGCCGGTGAGCACCATGCGCACGATCGTCAT
>CAZZZE010000277.1:3011-4139 GCA_964658365.1 uncultured Jatrophihabitantaceae bacterium | reverse complement strand
CTCCAGCCGACTCCACCGAACGGTTGCTCCGGTGAGACGACTGCGTGGTCGTTGATCCAGGCGGTGCCGCATTCGAGTCGAGCAGCGATCGAGCGCGCGTGATCGAGATCGTTGCTCCACACCGACCCCGACAATCCGAACGGAGTCGAGTTGGCGCGGCGTACTGCGTCGTCAACGTCGCGGAAAGCCATGACAGGTAGTGCCGGGCCGAACTGCTCGTCCATCACGATAGGCATGGAGTCCTCGACGCCGGTGAGGACCGTTGGCGGGAAGAAATAGCCAGGTTGGGGTAGCGCTGCGCCACCCGCCGCCGCCTTCGCGCCCCCTGCCAGCGCCTGCGCGACCATCTCGGACACTCTCGTGAGCTGGGCCTTGTTCGCCACCGGGCCGAGCTCGACCCCGTCCACGCTCCCGTCCCCGACACGCGTCCGTGTCGCCAGGTCTGCGAGGGCCTCGACCACAGCGCCGTGGATGCTCTCGTGTGCGTAGACGCGCTTGACCGCCGAGCAGACCTGGCCGTTATTGAGGAACGCCCCCCAGAACAGCTTCTTGGCTATCGCCGCCGGATCGGCGTCGGCGAGAATGATCGCGGCGTCGTTGCCGCCGAGTTCGAGCGTTGTGCGTTTCAGGTCAGGAGCCGCCGCTGCCGCGATCTGTTTGCCGGCAGCGACCGATCCGGTGAAGCTGATCTTGCGTGTCAGCGGGTGGCTGACCATCGCGCGTCCGACGCTGTCTGCACCAGCGATGACGTTCACGACCCCCGGTGGCAGAACAGTGGCCAAGTAGCGACCGAGCAATAACGTGCTGAGCGGCGTGTACGGGGACGGCTTCAGAACGACCGTGTTCCCGGCCAGAAGGGCGGGCGCCAGTTTCCAGGAGGCCAGCATCAGCGGTGAGTTCCATGGCGCGATAGCTGCGACAACTCCCACCGGACGGGCGACTACCTCGACCAGCGCGAGCGCATCGTCCTGGATGACGTCGTACGGCATCGGCAGGTCGGCGAAATAGCTGAACCAGGACGCCGCGCGCACAATCTCACCGCGTGCCATCAACAAGGGCTTGCCCTGTTCGGCAGTGAGGACCGGAGCGAGATCGTCGACGACGGAGAGCAGGAGATCGGCAATACGC
>CAZZZE010000277.1:0-2911 GCA_964658365.1 uncultured Jatrophihabitantaceae bacterium | reverse complement strand
AGTGAGGACCGGAGCGAGATCGTCGACGACGGAGAGCAGGAGATCGGCAATACGCTTCAGCGCTGCCCGCCGTTCGCCCTCGTCAACACGCCACGTAGTGAGCGCGCGATGGGCCGACATGAATGCCAGATCGACTGTCTCGGTCGGGCATTCAGGCGCCTGCTCGAAGACAAGTCCGCTCGCCGGGTTGATGACGTCGAACGACTCGGGCGCCGACACTGCTGCTCCGTCGATGGTCATATCGAAGGTGGTCATGAATTACCTGCCGAGGTGTCGCCACGAGCATTCGAGAGAGCGGCGCCGAACGCGGGGAGAAGGACGCCGAGGTCGGTTCCTGCTGTGATCATGCGAAACCCTTGGGCGCGCCGCTTGGCCGCGAGGGCGGAACTGGAGTGCATTCCGGCGATGACGCCATGGCGGTCGCACGCTGCGACGATCCGCTCCAGGGCGGAGGTGAAGCGATCGTCGACCTGATCCAATGCCGGTGCCAAGCCATAGGACACTGCAAGGTCGGCGGGTCCGACGTAGACGAACTTCACGCCAGGGACAGAGACGATCTCATCGACATTTTCCACCGCCGTCGCCGTCTCGATCATGGGGATGCACAGGCTGCGCTCGGCTGACTCGGCGAAGTAGGTGCTGCCGTACAGGATGTTTGCGCGGACCGGGCCGTAGCTGCGCCGACCCTCGGGCGCGTACCGGGCCGCGTCGACTGCAGCGCGCGCCTGGGCGGCGGTCTCGACCATCGGCACGATGATCCCCGCAGCACCGGCGTCGAGCACTCGACCGATGATCGTCGGGTCGTTGGCGGGCAGTCTGGCCAGAGGCGTCGCTGTCCCGAGCGATATCGCCTGCAGACTGGCCAACGTATCGGTCCAGCCCATGGTCCCGTGCTGCATGTCGATGCAGATGTAGTCCCAGCCGGCTTTGGACAAGGCCTCAACTGCGACCGGGTCGGTGCGCAGCATCAGAAATAGGCCTAGCGCATCATCCCCGGTTGCCAGAACCTCCTGCAGGCGATCGCTCATCGCGGGTTCATGACGATGACCAGCTTGCCGAACTTGCCGCCTGAGGCGAACTGCTCGTAAGCCCTGGAAGCGTCGTCGAGCTCGAACTGAGCATGGACGGGCACCACAATCCGGCCCGACGCGACCAGCGGCAGCACATGCCGCTCGAGCAGTCGAGCGGCGGCCGCTTTCTGCTCCAGGGGTCGGGATCGCAACACAGACCCGAGCATGCGGGCTCGCTTGCGGCTAAGTAGACGCAGATCCATCTCGAAGGTGGTTCCGCCGGCAATGCCGATGACCGCGATTCGTCCACCGGTGGCGAGGGAGGCCAGGTCGGTGGGGATGTTCGGGGCCCCGATGAGCTCGAGGACGACGTCGTACGGTCCGTTGGCCTGCGTTTCGGCCGGGTCCACGACCGTGGCGCCGAGGGCTGCGACGGCGCTTCGCTGTTCTGGCGATCGGACGGTGGCGACGACGTCCGCCCCTGCCGCTAGGCCGAGTTGGACCGCGGCGGTCCCGACGCCACCAGCAGCTCCGTGGACACACAGCCGCTCACCGAGGGCCAACTCGGCTTGGGTGAAGACGGCGTCGTGAGCGGTAGTGAACGCCTCCGGGAGGCTGCCGGCCTCGGCCCAGCCGAGTCCGGTGGGCACTGGCATAGCCTGGCGCTCGTGCACCACAGCCAGCTCGGCCTGGCCTGACCCGGCGACGACTGCCATGACGGAGTCGCCGACCGCGAATCGAGTTGCGCCCGGGCCGAGCGCGACAACCTCGCCCGCGAACTCCAGACCCGGGATGTCAGCTGCCACGCCGGCAGGCACCGGGTATCGACCGGCCAGTTGTGCCAGATCGGCCCCGTTCAGTCCTGCCGCGCGGACGCGGACCAGGATCTCGCCAACGCCCGCTACTGGATCCACGTGCTCGTGAATCTCTATTCGACCTTCGACGATAGTGACGGCGCGCATGACTACCTGCTCTCAATGCGTGGGCGATGGATGCTGGCGGCCCTCATCACCGAGCATTGGTGAGGTTGTTCTCGAGCATGCCGAGTCCGCCGATCCGACTGGTCAGCACTTGGCCGGGAACCAGATATTTCGGCGGGTGCAGGCCCATGCCGACCCCTGACGGCGTTCCGGTGAAGACGATGTCGCCAGGGAGCAGACGGGTGATCGATGACAGCATCGCGATCAGCCTGGAGACGTCGAAAATCATCTGCGACGTACGACCCCGTTGCAGGTCCTCGGCGCCGATGTCGCAGGACAGCTCGAGGTCGTCGCGATCCTCCACCTCGTCCACGGTCACGAGGGCAGGTCCGGTCGGACCGAATCCGGGATAGCTCTTGGCCAAGCTGAACTGCGGGTACGGCGGGACCATCTGCACGGCGCGTTCGGACAGGTCCTGGCCGATCGTCAGACCCGCGATGTGTTCCCAGGCGTGCTCGGTCGGGCATTGAAACGTCTCTTTGCCGATAACGGCAACCATCTCCACCTCCCAGTCCACAAAAGCGCTGGGCAGTTGCACCGACGCGAAGGGCCCGGTGAGGCAGTTCGGGAACTTGGTGAAGGTCGGCGGAACGGTGACCTCGGACTCCGCGTCCGTCTCGGCCACGTGCTCCTGATAGTTCAAGCCGATCGCAAAGACCTGTGCAGGCATGGGAGAGGGCGCGCCCAGGTCGACGCGGGCGATCGGGCGCACTTGCGCCACGTCGAGCTGCCACGACTGTGCCCACTCGCGGAACTCAGTCCACCGCGCGTAGATCTCGGAGACGGAGGGGCCGAACAGCCCTGAGCTTGCGGTATGGACATCGACGCCTTCCAGGGGGACGTCGTCGGAGTCGAGAGCAGTCACGAGAGTGAGACGTTGCTTGACGTTGGCTATGCGCACAGAACGAACTCCGAAAATCG
>CAZZZE010000276.1:0-4160 GCA_964658365.1 uncultured Jatrophihabitantaceae bacterium | reverse complement strand
GCTGGAACCACCCGCCGCCTGCCCCGACCGATCTCATACGGGGCAGGCGGTGTCGGTGTTAGTCCGATTTGCGGGCGGGTAGGCCACTGGTGTCGCGAGCGAACTGCTCGCCCCCTAGCCCTGGGGTTTCGACAGCAGCCCATCGGGCCCACATCATGACCATCGATCCCCTGCTCGTGCAGGCGTCGGCGTTCCCGTCGACGCGCTGTTCGACGTACCCACACGGGGTTCCGGTCCCCGATCGACGGAGGAGCGCATGACCGAAGACGCGTCAGTGAAGGACAAGGCCGCAGAGTCCACCCAGGCCGGTAAGCAGGCCGCCAGCGATCTCGCATCGACCGCCTCTGCGCAGGTGCAGAACGTCGCCGGGGAAGCGCAGAAGCAGGCGCGTGACCTGGTCGGCGAGGCGCGCGGTCAGGTCCGCAGCCAGGTCAGCGACCAGCACCGCAACGCGGTGAGCAACCTGCACTCGCTCGGCGACGAGCTGAACTCGATGTCCGAGAACGGGCAGGGTGGCGTCGCCACCGACCTCGTCTCGCGTGCGGCCGGCCAGGCCCACGGCGTGGCCGACTGGCTCGACGGCCGCGAGCCCGAGGACATCCTCGACGAGGTGCGTACCTTCGCGCGCCGCCGCCCGGGCGCATTCCTGCTGGGCGCGCTGGCCGCGGGTGTCGTGGCCGGTCGCCTCGGCCGGGGCACCGTCGCCGCGCACCAGGACGACTCCGGCCAGAGCGCACCCGCGTCGCGGCCGACGCCCGGCCCGGGCAGCCAGTCGACCTACGGTGACACCACGTACGCCGGTCAGGTGAGTGCCGGCGAGGTCAGCCCGGCGTTCACCGACTACCAGGCTCCGTACACCCAGGCCGCGGCCCCGGTCACCCCGCCGCTGGCCGACGAGCCCGTCCGGCACGCCGCACCCGACATCCAGGCCGTGCCCGGCTACAGCTACCCCTCGGATGGTGCCCGATGACGGCGCCGCAATCCGGAGCGACCCGTAACGCGCCCGCACCCGCTCCGAACGCGGGTTCCGAGAACCAGGGCCAGAGCATCGGCCAGCTGCTCGGCGAGGTGAGCAAGGACCTCTCGACGCTGATGCGTCAGGAGGTCGAGCTCGCCAAGGCCGAGATCAAGACCGAGGTGGCCAAGGCCGGCAAGGGCGCCGGAATGCTCGGCGGCGCCGGCTTCGCCGGATACATGGTGATCCTGTTCCTCTCGATCGCCGCGTGGTGGGGCCTGGCCACCGGAATGGACCAGAGCTGGGCTGCGCTGATCGTGGCTGCGGTATGGGCGGTCGTCGCCGCCGTGCTGGCCGTGCTCGGCCGCTCGACGCTGAAGAAGGTCAACCCCACGCCGGAACGCACGATCGCCACCAGCAAGGAAATTCCCGACGCCCTCAAGCCCACTTCGTGACACGTCGGCCCTCGACGGACAAGGAGAACGACCATGAGTAGCCCCGAAGAGATCCAGGCCCAGATCGAACGCACCCGTAGCGAGCTCAGCGGCGACGTGGACCGCCTCGCCGACAAGGTGTCGCCGTCGGCCGTGGTCGGCCGCCAGGTCGACAAGGTCAAGGGACGCGGCACCGCGCTCAAGGAGCGCGTGATGGGTTCCGCCGACGACGGCAACGGCCTGCGCGGCGCCGGTGACTCGGTCGGCTCGGCCGCCAGCACCGCCCGTGACGCAGTGGGCGGCGCGCCCCAGAAGGTGCGCGAGCAGGCGCAGGGCAACCCGCTCGGCGCCGGCCTCGTCGCCTTCGGTATCGGGCTGGTCCTCGGCTCGCTCGCTCCGGCCAGCAGCGCCGAGCAGCAGCTCGCCGCCACCGCCGAGAGCAAGGCCAAGCAGCTTGCCGAGCCGGCCAAGCAGCTCGGGCAGGACATGGCCGAGCAGCTCAAGCCCGCCGTCCAGGGTGCGGTCGAGGAGGTCCGCTCGACGGCTCAGGACGCCGCGCAGACGACGACCGAGCAGGCCAAGTCGGCCAAGGACGACGTTCAGGCGCCGTTGCAGAGCTGACCGCCGCACCGCGACCGACGACGCCGCCGGCCCACCCTCCAGGGTGCGCCGGCGGCGTGGTCGTTAACGCTGGCTCAGGCGTCGGAGTTGTCGTCGGCGTAGGCCACCGGGTGATCGAGACCCAGGTCGATGAAGTGCTCGTTGATCGCTTGCGCCAGCAGGTTGTGCTGGTAGGCGTCGGGGCGCAGCAGGCCCAACACATAGGCCTCGACCTCGAGCACGTCAGCGGCCCCGCCCAGGCACATCTGCGCGAGCGCGATATCGGCGTAGGACATCCCGGACTCGGTCATCCCACCGAACAGGCTCAGACCCTTCGGTTCGGCCGAGCTCATGACCGCTCCCCCGCCCCCACCAGGCTGCGCGCGACCTCGAAGATGCTGCGCTGCTGCGTGCGCGACAGCACCGTCAACTGGTGGAAGGCGCGGTCGGGCTCGCACCCTTCCTGCTTCGCGACCGCGGCGCACGCCCGCTCGATCAGCTCGCGACGTTGCGCGGTCGTCGAGGTCGGCTCCGGCCGCGCGGCGGGCGGACTCGCGTCCGGCAGCAGGCCGCCGACGCAGCGGGCGAGGAACGCCGCCGCCGCCCGCGCACGGTCGTCGGCGAAGGCGTGGTGGCCACCCGCATAGAGGTTGATCGCCGACGGCCGGCTGTGCACGAGGGGCAACGACAGCGAGCTGTGCACGCCGTGGTCGAGCGCGGCGGCGGTGAAGTCCGCGAACTCGGACTCGTCGTCCATGACGGCCACGCTGTGCGATTGTCCGTCACGGCACGCCGCGACGCACGGGCCGTCGTCCAGCACGTACTGCGCGTGGTCGAGTGCGAGGGCGAGGGCGTTCGACGCGACCGGCGTCCGGTAGTCCGTGCCCGTGTCGGTGTCGACGGCCTGCGTGACACTGCACCCGACCAGGTCGGGAACCACGCCGGGCCCGAGGGCCAGTGCGGTCTGTAGCAACTCGGCCCGGTCCTCGGGCGACGGCACGGTGTGCGGTCGGGCAACGGCCTCGACGATCCGGGCCCAGTGACGGTGGCTGCTCAACGCCGTAACTCCAGTAGGACGATTTCGCGGACACCGTCAGCTTCGGTGCACGATCATCTTATTACGCTGCCCGGGACGCCGCGTACCGCTACCGACGTCGCTCAGGTCGGGGTGGTCAGCGCCCCAGCAACCGGTCGACCTCCGCGATGTACCGGGTCTTTGCCTGCTCGGCAGACGTGCCGGCCAGCTTCGTCCACGCCTCGTACTTGGCCTTGCCGACCAGGTCGAAACGGCCCGGCTTCTTCGCCCCGGCCGCGTCGCCGGCGGTGCCCTGCTTGAACAGCGCGTAGAGCGTGAGCAGCTCGTCATTGCTGGGTTTGCTGCTCAGCGTCTTGACGTCGGCCTGAGCCTGCTCGAACTGCTCGTCAAGTTCGGCCACGGTGTCTCCCTCGCTGGTCGGCCGCTGCAGTGCCGCCGTTGTCCTCACCGTAGAGCCCGTCGCGATCCTGCCGTGCGCAGGAGCTCGGTCGTCGGCGGTTCAGAACGGGTAGTGCCGGGCCTCGTCGCGCGAGGTGACCCACTGCAGTTCGGTGAAGTCCTCGGCCGCGAACCCGACGCCGAAGCGCCCCCAGCCGCTGTCCTTCACCCCGCCGAAGGGCATGTGCGGCTCGTCGTTGACCGAGCTGGGCACCCGACAATTCCGGTTCACCCTGTTTTGCACGCCGGTGACACGCCACGAGCGCGACTGAAACGCGGGAACGTTTGAGTAGGTCACGACCCACCTAGACCGGGTGGGGCGCGTCTAGGGTTCCGCCGGTCCGCCGGGTCTGGTCCAAGAGATGCACGCACCAGCGACAGGGGTGCGCCACGGCGGGAGAAAAGCCCGGGAGATTTGTTCTCCGGGGTCTGCTGCAGGTCTGGGAGCCGAGCGGATCGGTGGGTCCATGGCCAGCCTGACCAACTTTCAGGAAATCCCAGTCGTCGACGTCAGCGGACCTTGATCCGCGGGTCGGCGACGGCCTGCAGCACGTCGACGATCGTGTTGATCACGACGTAGACCCCGCCGAGCAGGAGCGGCGCCTTCGACCATCGCGGGAACCTCTGACGCGGAGGCGCGCCGGGTCTGGGTGTGCACGACCATCCCGTCCTTGACCGGGGTCGAGCAGCTCGTCTG
>CAZZZE010000275.1:0-4192 GCA_964658365.1 uncultured Jatrophihabitantaceae bacterium | reverse complement strand
CGGCCGCGGGTGTGCTGACCGGGACCAGGCCGCCGGCGGCCGGCCCGCTCGACGCCGGCGAGCCCGCGGCCGGCGCCGCGTGGGAGTGCTCGTGCTGGGGCAGCACGATCGCGCCCGTGACGAGCGCGGCCACGAGCGTTGCGCCCCCGGCGGCCGCCATGGCGTTGCGACCGGTGCGGTGGCGCTGCTCGGCCCGCCCGCGCACCAGGGCCAGGAACGCGTCGGGGTCGGTGGTCGGGTCGGCCCTGCGGGCGCGCTCGGCGAGCACCTCGTGCAGTGCATTGCTCATGACGTCTCCGTACGGGTCAGGGGAATGACGCTCGGGCTCGCGGAGGTGTCGAGACGCAGCGCGGCCAGGCCGCGCGAGCAGGCCGAGCGGACGGTGCCTTCGGCGCACCCGAGGATCTCGGCGGACTCGGAATAGTCGAGGCCCTGGTAGAAGCGCAGCACGAGCGCCGCCTGCTGCCGGCGTGGCAGCCGGGACAGTCGCTGGTCGAGATCGTCGCGGTCGACGACCGCGTCGCTGTGGTCGCGCCCGGCGGGTGTCGAGCGTTCGAGCGCCTCGGCGCCGAGGGGTAGCACCGAGCGGGTGTGCCAGCGGCGCCGCCAGGACAGGAACTCGTTGGTCACCATGGTCATCAGGTAGGCGCTGGGCCGGTCGGCCCGTTCGATAGTCGACCAGCGGACGTAGGCGCGGGCCAGCACCTCCTGCACGATGTCGTGGGCCTGGTGCGGGTCGCCCGACAGGGCGGTGGCGTAGCGCAGCAGCCCCGGGAGTTCCGCGGTGACGACGTCTTCGAACCGGTCCACACCCCCTCGACGCCCGCCGGCGCTGCGGTGTTGCATCGCGCCGCGGATCAGGCCGGCGGTCGACAGTCGAGCGCCGAGGTCACCGGCGTGTGCAGACGTAGATCGCCGTCCCGGGCAGGATCGCGCCGCGCAACGGCGACCACTGGCCCCACACCTGGCTGTGCCCGGCCGGCCACTCGGGCTCGACGAGGTCGACGAGCTGCAGCCCCGCCGCGGTGATCTCGCGGACCCGGTCGCCCACCGTGCGGTGGTGCTCGACGTAGGTCGCGGTGCCGTCCGCCGCGTGCTCGACGTAGGGGGTGCGGTCCCAGTACGGCATCGTGGCGGTCAACCCGTCCGGGCCCGGATCGTCGGGGAAGGACCAGCGCGTCGGGTGGGTGGTGGCGAAGACCCATCGCCCGGCCGGGCGCAGGATCCGCGCGACCTCGCGCATCAGCCGCGCGCTGTCGGCCACGAACTGGATGGCGCCGAAGGCGGTGAAGGCGAGGTCGAACGAGGCGTCCAGGAACGGGATGCGCTCCGCGTCGGCCTGCACGAGCGGGACGTCGATGCCGGTGGCGGCATTGCCGGCGCGGGCGTGGCGCAACATCCCGCCCGACAGGTCGAAGGCGACCGGCTCGGCGCCCTGCCCGACGAGCCAGCGCGAGCACATCGCCGCGCCGCAGCCGACCTCGAGCACGCGCAGCCCGCGGACGTCGCCGAGCAGGCCGGCGTCCTGCTCGCGCAGGTTCTCGGGACACCAGACGAGGTCGGCCGCGCCGAGGTAGCCACCGTGCTCGGCGTGGTAGGCGTCGGCGTCGGTGTCCCACCACTCGCGGCTTGCGCGCGCGCTCGCGGCGGAATCGGCGGCCTGCCGCCCGACCCCGACCGGGCCTTCGTAGGACATGTCCCGACCCTAGCGAGCTGTCGGTTACCGGTGAGTAGTCTTCGGCGTTATGCCGCTTCCGCTCAAAACCCGGGTCTTCTGGGCGCTGTTTCGCACCCTCGACCGCGCGCCGACGATGCAGCAGCCGGCCGACAAGGTCCGCGAGGCGAGCGACCGCCTCGCCAAGTCCCTGTCGATGCCGGGCGCCACGCTGCTCGTCGGGCGGACCGACCCGCGGGTCACCGTTCGCGACGACACCGCGACGCTGCCCGACGGCACTGTGCTGCCGATCCGCGTCTACCGGCCGGCCGCCGCGCCGGCAGAGCGGTTACCGGTCGTCGTCAACTTCCACGGCGGCGGCTGGGTGTCGGGCAACATCCAGCAGTCCGAGTGGTGGACGAGCTCGATCGCGGCCGAGGCCGGCGTCGTCGTGGTGTCGGTCGGCTACCGGCTCGCGCCCGAACACCCGTTTCCCGCACCGCCCGAGGACTGCTACGCCGCGACGGTCTGGGTGGCGCAGCACGCCGACGCCCTCGGTGTCGACGCGGCGCGGCTCGCCGTCATGGGCGACAGTGCCGGCGGCAACCTCGCTGCGGTCGTCAGCATGATGGCTCGCGATCGCTCGGGCCCGCCCATCGCGCTGCAGGTGCTGATCTATCCGTCCGTCGATTTCGTGGGCGACTACCCGTCCGAGGCCGAGAACGCCAACGCTCCGGTGCTCGCCAAAAAGGACCTCGACAACGTCCCGACGCTGTACTTCCACGGCACCGATCTGGACCGCGCGACCCCGTACGCGTCGCCGCTGCGCGGCACGCACCACGACCTGCCGCCGGCGCTCATCCAGACCGCTGAGTACGACCCGCTGCGCGACCACGGCCGCGCCTACGCCGCCGTGCTGCGCGAGGCCGGCGTCGCGGTGCGGTACACGAACTACGTGAATGCGGTGCACGGCTATATCTCGCTGCCGGGCGTCGTCCCGGCGGCGAAACAGGCGCTCGCGGAGGCTGCGTTCGAGATCCGGTCCCAGCTGGGAAGTCCGTGAACCGGCGATTTCGGGCTCGCCGGGCGAGCGAGTAATGTTCTAGGCGGACACGTCTGCGGCCTCGACAAGGTGTAGGCCGCCGTACTTCGACCGGACGTGTCCACGCCCGACCACTCCGAATTCAGGATCCATCCACTCAATGACGTCCACCGTAGAAGCCCCGACCTCCACCACCCCGCAAGTAGCGATCAACGACATCGGCACCGCAGAGGACTTCCTCGCCGCCATCGATCTGACGATCAAGTACTTCAACGATGGCGACATCGTCGAGGGCACCATCGTCAAGGTCGACCGCGACGAGGTCCTGCTCGACATCGGCTACAAGACCGAGGGTGTGATCCCCTCCCGCGAACTGTCCATCAAGCACGATGTCGACCCCAACGAGGTCGTTTCCGTGGGCGATGAGGTCGAGGCCCTGGTTCTCCAGAAGGAGGACAAGGAGGGGCGGCTGATCCTGTCCAAGAAGCGCGCACAGTACGAGCGCGCCTGGGGCACGATCGAGGAGAAGAAGGACAACGACGAGGTCGTCGAGGGCACCGTCATCGAGGTCGTCAAGGGCGGCCTGATCCTCGACATCGGCCTGCGCGGCTTCCTGCCCGCGTCGCTGGTCGAGATGCGCCGCGTGCGCGACCTGCAGCCCTACGTGGGCAAGACGCTCGAGGCCAAGATCATCGAGCTCGACAAGAACCGCAACAACGTGGTGCTGTCGCGCCGCGCGTGGCTCGAGCAGACCCAGTCCGAGGTCCGCAGCGAGTTCCTGAACAAGCTGGCCAAGGGCCAGGTCCGCACCGGTGTGGTGTCCTCGATCGTCAACTTCGGCGCGTTCGTCGACCTGGGTGGCGTCGACGGTCTGGTCCACGTCTCCGAGCTGTCCTGGAAGCACATCGACCACCCGTCCGAGGTGGTCGAGGTGGGCCAGGAGGTCACCGTCGAGGTGCTCGACATCGACCTCGACCGGGAGCGGGTCTCGCTGTCGCTGAAGGCGACGCAGGAGGACCCCTGGCGGCACTTCGCCCGTACCCACCAGATCGGGCAGGTCGTGCCCGGCAAGGTCACCAAGCTGGTTCCGTTCGGCGCGTTCGTCCGCGTCCAGGACGGCATCGAGGGCCTGGTGCACATCTCCGAGCTGGCCGAGCGCCACGTCGAGATCCCGGAGCAGGTCGCCAACGTCGGCGACGAGTTGCTGGTCAAGGTCATCGACATCGACCTCGAGCGGCGCCGCATCTCGCTGTCGCTGAAGCAGGCCAACGAGGGCGCGCTCACCGACGACTCGTTCGACCCGGCGCAGTACGGCATGGAAGCGCAGTACGACGACAAGGGCAACTACATCTACCCCGAGGGCTTCGACCCCGAGACGAACGAGTGGCTCGACGGTTACGACGAGGCTCGCGAGGCCTGGGAGAAGCGCTACGCGTCGGCACGCGAGCGTTTCGAGGCGCACAAGAAGCAGCTCGAGGACGCCCAGAAGGCCGACG
>CAZZZE010000274.1:0-4203 GCA_964658365.1 uncultured Jatrophihabitantaceae bacterium | reverse complement strand
TGCCAGCCACGTTGAGTGAACCCTGCGCGGTGCCGAGCACGATTACGGGCCGCGTGCCCGATGTCCACCTGCAATGGCTGCTGTCCCCTGACCTGACCCACCCGTCGGGTCACACGCTGAGCTGGCTCGGAGCCGACCGCGACGGCTTCGCCTACCCCGAGATCTCCGGCTACCTATTGACCCTGCTTGCCGTGGCCGGCCTCGATCATCCCCGCCGCATCGAGTTGGCGGTGGCGCTGTGCGCGGAGCCCGGTGCAGACGCTGGCGCCGGGCGCGGCGCGATTGGCTACACATTCGATACGGCGATGGCGTTGCGCGGGCTGGTGCGCGGCGTGGGAAATCGCCGCGAATTCGCGCCGACCATCTCGGAATGGGGTCGGTTGCTCATCGATCAGACGCTGTCGCGCACGGCGTCCGTGCCGCCGCCCGGCCGGGTGCTCGCGTCCCGTTGGAGCAGCGAGTTCGGGGCGCACGAGGCCAAGGTCTCCGGCGCGATCATCGACTTCCTGTCCTGGCAGGGAGGCGACCCGGACCGCCGCGGTGAGGGGGCGTTGAGCCAGCTGGCGCAGGACACTCTCGGCCTGCAGGAACCGGACGGGCGGTTCCGGGAACACCGCGGTTCTCTCGACACCTACGTGCACGCGCACTGCTATGCAGTCGAGGGCTTGATCATGCAGCGCGACGCGGGCCAGCCACATCTCGACGATGCCATTCGGCGTGGCGTGCGTTGGCTTTCCGGCGCGCAGGACGCGACGGGCGGCCTGCGGGCCTGGGCCGGCCCGGAGGGTGCGCGCGGACCGCTGCGGCTTGATGCGACCGCGCAGGCGCTGCGGCTGTTCCGGCTCATCGACCACGACGACCACGCTCCGGCAGCCCGCGCAGCTACCGCGTTCCTGGCCGGGCACGAGGTGCCGGAGGGTGGCTGGCCCTACGAGCCGTCGTCGGCCCATCGCTCGAGCTGGGCGACGATCTTTGCGGCGCAGGCGCTCGCGCCGTCTGACTCCAACCTTTTCGCCAGCTCGGGCAGATCGCTGGTATGACACCCGCCCCGCCGATGCCGAGCGGTCCGGTTCACGAATGCGACGTGGCGGTTGTCGGTGGGGGGCCGGCCGGTGTCGGTGTTGTTGTCGCGGCCGCGGACGCGATCGGCACCGGTCCGCTCTCGTGGTGCCTGGTCGAGGCCGGGCCGCCCGACCAACTTGGTCGCGGCCGCCTCGACCGGTACGATGTCGCCTCCGATACGCCCGGCCGGGTGTTCGTCGAGACTGCGGCGTTGGACCTGGAAAACCTGCCGGCGGCCGAACGCTCGCACGTCGCCAAGCTGCTCGCACGGTGCGAGACCGAGAAAGCGATCCCTCTGGCCTGGGCCGCCGACCTGTTCCACCTGCGCGCACGCCAGGGCATCCATCGCCTCGGCATGCGGGACCGGGTCACGGTGCGCAGTCACGCCCGGGTCACCCGGCTAGCAACGACGGCCGACGGGTTCGAGCTGGGCCTTGAAACGCCGGACGGGGCCAACCGCGTTCGCTGCCGGGCCGTGGTCCTGGCAACAGGTGGGCGACCACGAATGCCCAAAGGTCTCGTACCCCCCACGTCCGGGCGCATGCTGCACAGCGAGTCGGCGCTGTCGATGAGCCAAGCCGACCTGACCCGTTTCGCCGCTGATTCAGGCACCAGCGAGGTCGTGATCGTCGGCGGGTCCCACAGCGCATTCTCGGTGGCCGACCGCCTGCTGCGCCTGGATGAGGCAAAAACGCTGGCGGACGATGCGATCACTCTCGTGCACCGTAGCCCGATCAAGGTGTCGTACGCCGATCGTGCGGCGGCCGACGCCGACGGATTCGTGTACGACGAGTCAGATGTCTGCCCGGTGACCGGTAGGGTCTTTCGCTTTGGCGGCCTGCGCAGCGCATCGGCCGAGCTGTGGCGGCGCTGGCGGGACGGGCGCGAACGGCGGCTGCGGCTCGTCGACCTAGGCGTCATCGGCGGTGGCGAACGGCGGTGGGACCACGCTGAGCGTCTCGTGGCCGCGACCGGCTACGAGGCCGCCGCCGGCGCGTTGGTGCCGCAGTTGTTCGCCCCAGCTCCGGACGGGAACCGCCATCCGCGCATCGATGCGAAGGGACGCTACCTCGACGCCCACGGACATGTCATTCCCGGCCTGTATGGGATCGGGCTCGGGTCAGCGGTAACCCGGGGGCCGGCGAGCGGTGGTGAACCGTCCTACGCCGGCCCGGTCGACGGCCTCTGGTACTACCAGAACGTAGTGGCGGCCGAGGTCGTGCGCAGCCTCGACATCAGCCTGCGCTAGTCGTGACCCAGGAACGCGCGTAGCGCCGCGACCGAACGTTCGGCCGCTCGGCCGTCGCCGTACGGATTGGCCGCGGGCTGCCGCTCGGCGCTCTTCGCATCGAGCGCCTCATCGACGAAGGCTTCGAGGTCGGCGACGAGTTCACTGTCACCGCCACGCACCATGCGGCTCACGCCGGAGCGCAAACCCTCAGTGCGCTCGGTTACTGCGCGAAGTACCAACACCCTCGTGCCGAAGCTGGGAGCCTCTTCCTGCACCCCGCCGGAATCGGTCATGACACCATGCGCCAGCCCGAGGAGTCGCAGAAAAGCTGCGTGCGGCAGCGGGTCGGTGACGATGACATTGCCTATCCGTTCCAGCGGGTCCATCGCCTCGCGCACCACGACGTTCGGGTGTCGGATCGCCACGAGCACTATGTCCTGTCGGCGCCGCGCGAGCTCGCCCATCGCCGCGGCGAAGTGATGCATGGGCGCACCCCAGGACTCGCGCCGGTGCATGGAGAAGATCATCGTCGGCCGGTCGTCGTCGGCCAACTGCTCGAGCCGCGGGTCGTCGAAACCGACCGACGTCCTGTTCTCCGTCAGCGCGTCGACGACGGTGTTGCCGGTGACAAGGACCGAATCCGCATGATGACCCTCCCCGATCAGCCGCCGAGCGGCCTCATCGGTGGGTGCGAGGTGCAGCGAGGCGATCGTCGAGATCATCCGTCGATGGGCCTCCTCGGGGAACGGGTTGTCCAGGTCCCCAGACCGGAGACCGGCCTCCACGTGCACGACAGGCAGCCGGTCGAGGTAGGCGGCCAACGCGGCCGCCAAGGCGGTCGAGGTGTCGCCCTGGACAATCACCGCTGCGAACCGGCGCGCGCGGAACAGCTGCGACAGGCGCGCGGTAATCGCACCGGTCAGCTCACCGAGGGACATGTCAGGCTGCCTGACCTCTAGTGTGTGATCGGGGCGGAGCGCAAAGTCAGTCATGGCCTGAGTCAGCAGGTCGCCGTGTTGATCGACACTGACCATGACCGGTGTGAAGTCGGGCGAGTGCTGAAGCGCTCTCGTCACCGGGGCGAGCTTGATGGCCTCCGGGCGCGTGCCGAGGACGACGGCGACCTCCATCATGGGTTGCTCCCGGCTAGTCACGGCACGGATGGTGCCCTAGGTCCCGTCAGGGCAGGTCGGCCAAGCAGTCGTCCAGAGCGGTGGCCAGCCGCGACGCGTATCCGGCCGCGATGATCTGCGCATGGTTCATCTGGTGCCCGGCGACGAGATGCATCCGCACGCCTTTGCCGGCAACGAGATCCCAGCGCTGCCGGCGCAACTCGTCGGCCATGGCCTCACCCGCGGACGCCCGAAAGAACGATACCTCGACCGGTGCGTCGGGTGCGACGTAGGCGCGGCCCGCCCTGCGGTTGGCCTCGTGCACGTCGACGAACCGCGGTGGGATCGGGCGGCCGAGGCGGTGAGCGAGCGCCGCTGCCGTGTCGTTGATGCGGATGCGGAGGCGTCGCCGCACGTCGCGCAACACCCAGCCGATCTTTTCCTGGAGCTCGGCGCGATTGCGCCACACGAAGCGGCGCGCCATCGGGGCGCTGCTCCGTGGCATGAGCGACCCGCCGCGGCCGAACGGCGTTGCGTCGATGACGCCCAGGAAGTCGACCTGCTCGCCGGCCGACACGAGCTGTGCCGCCACCTCGAAGGCGACGACGCCGCCGAAGCAGTAGCCGGCGATCACGTAAGGGCCGTCGGGCTGCACGTCGCGCATGGCGCCGATCGTGTCGGCGGCAATCTCCTCGATGGTGGTCCGCGGCTGCATGCGGCCATCGAGCCCGGCGCACTCGATCCCGTAGATCGGACGGTCCTGGCCGAGCGCGTTGACGACCTGGCGGTACGGCAGCA
>CAZZZE010000273.1:0-4208 GCA_964658365.1 uncultured Jatrophihabitantaceae bacterium | reverse complement strand
CTCTGGACCGACTACTTCAAGCCGCCGCACTTCGAGAAGTACCCGCAGCTGCACGAGCTGTTCAACAAGGCCACCAAGCAGGCCGGTGCAGCCGGCGGCAAGGGCAAGGTCGACCCTGCCGAGGCGCAGACGCTGCTCGACCAGATCGCCGAGATCGACAAGATCTTCTGGGAGACGAAAGCCGCCTGAGCGACCTGCTCACGACGCAGATGACGTCCTCGGCGAAGGCCGGCACCACCACCCAGACCTCGGTGGAGCCGGCCTTCGCCGACTCGACCGAGATCTGGATCGTGCGGCACGGCGAGACGGTATGGAGCGTGTCGGGCCAGCACACCGGCACCACCGACGTCCCGCTCACCGAGAACGGCGAGCGGCAGGCCGCGGCGCTGCGCGACCTGCTCGCCGACCTGCGACCCGCGCACGTCCTGTCCTCGCCGCTGCTGCGCGCGCTCGACACCGCCCGCCTGGCCGGCATCGAGGTCGACGAGATCACCGCCGACCTCGGCGAGTGGGACTACGGCGACTACGAAGGCATCACGAGCCGCGAGATCCACCAGACCCGACCGGGCTGGACGGTCTTCGACGACGGCTGCCCCAATGGCGAGAGCGTCGCGGACGTGCAGCAGCGCGCCGACCGGGTGCTGAGGCACATATCGGGGTATCTCGGCGACGGTCCGGTGCTGCTGTTCGGGCACGGCCACTTCAGCCGGGTGCTCGGAGCACGGTGGATCCGGCTTCCCGCGTCGGGCGGCGCTAGTCTGCTGCTGGGAACGGCGGCACCATCGGTGCTGGGCGCCGAGCACGGTAAGCCGGCTCTGCTGCGGTGGAACCTGCCCAACCCGGCGGCGTGATCGTGTGCCGTCCTGCGCACGACCGTCCACCGCATCGACCGAGAGGTTGCTCATGATCGCACCGGATCCGACCCGAGCCGACGGCGACATCGTCGAGGTCGTCGCGCCGGCCGATGTCGCCTACGTCTCGATGCTGCGGCTCACCGCCGCAAGCCTCGCCGCCCGGTGCGAGCTGACCATCGACGACATCGAGGACCTCCGGCTGGCCGTCGACGAGGCGTGCGCCCTGCTCCTGCCACACGCGTCGCGCGACTCCCGCCTCACCGCCCGCTTCCGGCTCGCGACCGGGCGGCTGCAGGTGGCGGCATCGGTGTCGACCCTCGACGCCGCGGAGCCGGACCGCGACGGTTTCGGCTGGACGGTGCTCGGTGCCCTGGCCACGTCGGTGGACGTCGTCAAGGAGGACGCGCAGCTCACCATCTCCGTCGTCAAGGCCCGTGAGGCAGCGCAGGCGTGAGCGATGCTGCCGGAGCGAATAGCGGGCGTGGCGCCGCTGGCGGCCCGAACGGGGTGAGGGCGTGACGTCGACCGACCGACCGAGCCGGGACCACGGCCGGGCCTCCGCGCTGCTCGCCGAGCTGCACCAGCTGCCCGAGGAGGACCCGCGGCGCCGCTCGCTGCGTGACCAACTCGTCGAGCTGCACATGCCGCTCGTCGTCTACCTCTCGCGCCGTTTCTCCGGGCGCAACGAGCCGATGAACGACCTCGTGCAGGTCGGTGCCATCGGCTTGATCAAGGCGATCGACCGGTTCGACCCCGAACGCAAGCTCGAGTTCTCGACCTACGCGACGCCCACCATCCTCGGCGAGATCAAGCGGCACTTCCGCGACACCGGCTGGCTGATCCACGTCCCGCGTCGCGCGCAGGAGCTGCAGACCACGCTGAACGCCGCCCGCGCCGACCTCAGCCAGGAGCTCGGCCGGGCCCCGACCGTCCCCGAGCTTGCCTCGCGCATCGAGATCGACGAGGAGACGGTGCTCGAGGCCCTCGACGCCGCCCGCGCCTACTCCGGCGTGCCGCTCGACGTCCTGGCCGCACCCGGCGAGACGGTGCCCGAACACCCCATGCTCGGCACCATCGACGAGGGCTTCGAGCAGGTCGAGCAGCGCGCCATGCTGCGCAAGGTCATCGCCAACCTGCCCGAGGCCGAGCGCGAGATCCTGCTGCTGCGCTTCATCGCCAACAAGACCCAGACCGAGATCGCGGCCATCGTCGGCGTCTCGCAGATGCAGGTGTCGCGCCTGGTCGCCCGCGGGCTCAAGCGGATGCGCGAGACCCTCGGTGCGCCCGAGCCCGAGGTCGAGCAGCGCCGCCGCAAGTCCTGACGGCTTTCAGCGCGGCGGTTCGCGGTCCAGCGCAGCGCGGGCCGGCGGCGTGAACAGCAGATACAGCACGGCCAGCGCGGCGACGAGGATCGGCGCCCCGTAGGCGAACCGCCCGGCCTGGAAGGCCAGGCTGTAGGACACCGGGACGGCCAGCAGCTCCATCACCACCATCGGGGTGCGGGCCGCGGGCCGCAGCAGCAGCAGGCCGCGGGCCCCGACGATCAGCGCGGCCGCGCCGAGCAGCGCGAACGCCCCGCCGAACAGCGCGCGTCCCACGCTGTCGGGGTGGCCGGAGAGGGTGCTGACGATCTCGAACAGCCCGAGGCCGACGAGCCCCAGCGCCTCGATCGCGAGGATGACACCGGCGGCCCTGATCGGGACGGGTGCACCGCGCCACGCGGCACCGTTGGCCTGCACCGCTCCAGCGTAGCCATGCCCGGCGCGGGCCGATGCGAGCCGTAGGCTGGCCGGATGCGGGCTCTTGTCGTGACGAATCCGCGCGCCACGGCCACGACTGCGCGCGAACGCGACGTCCTCGCGCACGCCCTCGGTGGCCTTGCCGACCTCGAGGTCGTCGCTACTGCCAACCGCGGCCACGCCGCCGCGCTCGCGTGCCGGGCCATGCGCAGCGGCGTCGACGTCGTGGTCGCCCTGGGCGGCGACGGGACCGTCAACGAGGTCATCAACGGCCTGCTCACCGACGGCGTGCACGACCGCATCCCGGCGCTCGGTGTCGTGCCGGCCGGGTCGACGAACGTCTTCGCGCGCGCGGTCGGGCTGCCCAACGAGCCCTTCGAGGCCACCGGCTCGCTGCTTGAGGGGCTGCGCGCCGGCACCCGCCGCAAGGTCAGCATGGCCCAGGCCGACGACCGGTACTTCTGCTTCGCGGCCGGCCTCGGCTACGACGCCGCCATCGTGCACGGCGTCGAACGCAGGCGGCGGCGGGGCCGGCGCTCGACGCACACGCTCTACGCACGCGTGGGGGTGCGCGAGTACCTGCGCGCCGACCGCCGGCACCCGACCCTGCACGTCGAGCTGCCCGACGGCACGCGCGTCGACGACGTGTTCTTCACCGTGATCACGAACACCGACCCGTGGACCTACGTCGGCAACCGGCCGCTGCACCCGACGCCCGGGACCACGTTCGACACCGGCCTGGGCCTGTACGCGCGGCGCCGGATGAGCGCACCCGGCATCCTGTTCAGCATGGCGCGGCTGTCGGGGGCGCGGCCGAGGATCGGCCGCCGCGGCGCGTTCGTGGCCGAGGATCTCGACGGTGTGACGGTCATCGCTGATCAGCCGATCGCCTTCCAGGTCGACGGCGACGCCCTCGACGCCCGCGCGAAAGTGACGTTCCGTGCCGTTCCCGGGGCGCTCGACGTCGTCGTGGCACCGGCTGAACACCCGCCCGAGGGCTGACAAAGTCCGCCAAATCCGGACGCATTGCCCGTAATCAGACCTCGACCCGAGCCACGGAACCGCGTACCGTCGCCGGCATCGGGTTGCGCACGTCCGAACCGAGCGAGACGCTGCGCACTCGACCGAGCCATCGCTCACGCACGAACGTCACACACGCCACGGGCACGTGCCCGCACAGCTCCGGCGAATGTGCGCATCAGCGCAGTCGGATCGCTTGAAACCGTGGGTACGCTCGTGAAAGGATTCACAAGCGTAGTCGAACGTGCGTGGACGCCCGTTCGCGCGCCGAGTGAGGAGATCTGGACATGGACTGGCGGCACCGAGCAATTTGCCGTGACGAGGACCCCGAGCTGTTTTTCCCGATCGGGAACACGGGTCCTGCGTTGCTGCAGATCGAGCAGGCCAAGATGGTCTGCCGGCGATGCCCGGTCATTCAGGAATGTCTGACCTGGGCACTGGAATCCGGTCAGGATGCCGGCGTGTGGGGCGGTTTGTCCGAGGACGAACGTCGCGCCCTGAAGCGCCGCAACGCGCGGGCTCGCGCCCGCCTCGCCTGACCACCGACACCCGAGCCCTCTCGCCGCGCGGTCCCGCCCTCCGATCAGGACGGGCG
>CAZZZE010000272.1:0-4231 GCA_964658365.1 uncultured Jatrophihabitantaceae bacterium | reverse complement strand
GACGATCTGGACGACCGGCGGCTGCGCCAGCTGGTATCTCGACGCGCACGGGAACAACACCACCCTGTGGCCCACGTTCACCTTCGTCTTCCGCCGCCGGACCAAGCGCTTCGACGTCGGGGCGTACGAGACGACGTCCCGCACCACCCGTCGCAGCGACCTCACCGCCGCATCGATCTCCTAGGGAGCACCTCATGACCGACATCAAGGGCAAGGTCGCCGTCGTCACCGGCGCCGGATCGGGCATCGGCCGGGCGCTGGCCTACGACCTCGCGCGCCGCGGCGCGAAGCTGGCCGTCAGCGACGTCGACGCCACGGGGCTCGCGACCACCGTCAAGCAGCTGCGGGTCATCGGAGCGCCGGTGCACAGCGCCTCGCTCGACGTCACGGACCGGGCAGCCGTGCTCGCCTACGCCGATGAGGTCGCAGCGCACTTCGGCGGCGTCAACCTGGTCTTCAACAACGCCGGTATCGCGTTCACCGGTGACATCACGGCCATGAGCTTCGAGCAGATCGAGCGCGTCATGGACGTCGACTTCTGGGGCGTCGTGCACGGCACGAAGGCGTTCCTGCCGCACGTCATCGCCTCCGGCGAGGGGCACATCGTCAACATCTCCAGCCTGTTCGGGTTGCTCGCCATCCCCGGCCAGAGCGCCTACAACGCGGCGAAGTTCGCGGTGCGCGGCTTCACCGAAGCGCTGCGCCAGGAGATGCTGATCGCCGGCAACAACGTGCATGTCACCTGCGTGCACCCCGGCGGCATCAAGACCGCGATCGCCCGCAACGGCGGCGCCGTCGCGGGCCAGGACGCCGCCAAGCTGGCCGAGTACTTCGACGCCAAGCTGGCCAAGACCACGCCCGAGGCCGCCGCGAAGTCGATCCTGCGAGCGGTGCAGGGCAACCGCCCACGGGTGCTCGTCGGCCTCGACGCCAAGCTGCTCGACCTCGTCGTGCGCGTCGGCGGCTCGGCCTACCAGCGCCTCGGCGCCGCTCTCGGTGGCCGGGCGAACAAGCTCTCGGCCGCCTCGACGCCCGTCGGCTCGACCGACGACGCCCGGACGCGTTCCAGCGCCTGATTCCGGGCGCCGGGAACCGGGCCGCGCCGTCGGGGGTTACCTATCTGGACGGGCGTCGCACGCCGCCCCGGCAGGAGGACACCGATGAACGTCGGCAAGGTACTGCTGGCCCTGCTCGCCATCTGGATCCTGATGGGCGTCATCGGCTTCCTGATCAAGGGGCTGTTCTTCCTGTTCGTCATCGCCCTCGTGCTCTTCGGGTTCACCCTTGCCACCGAGGGGCGACGGCGGGGAATTCTCAAGCGCTGAACCGAGAGCGCAGCGACGAGGACACCGGCTCGCCTCAGGTCGCGATGGCCATGGCCGCCCGGGACGGCGGCTGCAGTCTCCCTGCCTGCACCGCCCCACAAGAATGGTGCGAGGCCCACCACGTCACGCGAACAACGAGCCATCCGCGCCTGACAGTTGTCTTGGCGCGCGGTCATCACTGCGGTGAGGTCAGGCCGGACACGAAGGCGTCCCGCACCAGCGCCTGCGCCGCAACCGGGTGCTCGGCGGCGGCAGGAGAGCACAGCACGCAGCCAGGAGCGACGCGGGTCCACCACGACCCGTCGACGGGCACGAACACGATCCGCGCCCGCACCCGGTCGATGCTGACGCGATGGTCGAAGGCAACGTCCTCGGCGATCTGCTTGAGCAGCGTCCACTCCAGCTCGGCCCCGCGCCAGGAGAACGACCGGCTCCACGAACGGTGGCCGGTGACGACTGCTCGCGCGATTGCCTGCAGTTGCGGACGGTCGGCGAGCGCAGCGAAATCGGGCGGGTCGCACACCGCTTCGTGACGGGCGAGCAGGTACTGCGCCCGGTTGCGGCCAGGCGTCGGCGCTGTCCGCTCGACAAGCTCCAGCTCCAGGACCTGCCGGAACCAGCTGGTCCATTGCTGCCCGGCGAGGACGCGAGCGCCGTCGTCGAGCACTGCCGATCTCAGGTCGGGCACCCCCGCCAGACGCGGAATCTCCGGCGCCGCGGACATCTCGAGCCCGGCCGCGTCGCGGACGTAGAGCACCATCGTGAACAGGTCGCTGTGGCCCTGGTCGACCCGCCAGGACATCGGGGCAACGTCTCGCACTGCGCACCATCTCCCGGCTGGCAGATTACTCGCGAACGGTCCCGGCCAGGTGGGGCTTGCCCGAGCGGGCGGCGCGGACGTCGAGATCCCAGCCGCCGGTGGCCGGCACCGCGCCGATGGCCACCGTCGAGGGCAGCGGTACGGGCAGCTTGAACGCAACGTCGGCGGTGAACGCGTCGGGCAGCCGGCCCTCGAGCGA
Organism: uncultured Jatrophihabitantaceae bacterium; assembly: GCA_964658365.1. Lineage (GTDB taxonomy): Bacteria > Actinomycetota > Actinomycetes > Mycobacteriales > Jatrophihabitantaceae > Jatrophihabitans. The sequence goes on along the minus strand of CAZZZE010000272.1, from coordinate 1,887 downwards.
GGCCAGGACGCGCGCCTTGAGCCACATCCCGTGCGCGATCGCACTCGAGAACCCGAAGGCCCGGGCGGTCAGGGCGTGCAGGTGGATCGGGTTGCGGTCACCGGACACCGCGGCATAACGACGGCCCTGGTCAGCGGGCACGCGGACCTGCGCCACCGGTCCGGACTGCGGACCGAGCTCGGTGCGCTCCTTCTTCGCGCCCGGTGCCGGCTTGCCGCGGCGCAGGTAGGTGCTGCGACCCGTCCACACCGGCTCGCCGCCGACGGTGACGTCGGCGAGCAGGTCGAGCGCGCGGCCGGCCGGGTGCGGGCGCAGGTTGTCGGCTCGCACCGTGTACGAGAACGACTCGTCGGCGGTCACCGGCCGGTGCACGGTGATCGAGTTGTTGACGTGCACCAGCCCCACGAGCGGGAACGGGAACGCGCCCTCGGTCATCAACGCCACCGACAGCGGGAATGCCAGCACGTGCAGGTAGGTCGGCGGCAGGACGTCCGTGACGCGGAACCCGCAGACGTCCTGGTAGCTGCGCAGGTGCGCGCGGTCGATCGGCTGGTCGGCCAGCGTGTACTGCGAATCCGGCAGCGCAGAACCGCGGTGCAGCGGGCCGGTGACCGCGGCCTTCGCATACAGCGGAAGCAGCGCCGGCGCGGCCTGCAGCACCGGCATCAGGCGCCCACCAGGTTCTGCCCGCACACCCGCAGCACCTGCCCGTTCACGCCACCAGCACCCGGCGAGGACAACCAGGCCACGGCCTCGGCGACGTCGACCGGCAGGCCGGCCTGCTGCAGCGACGACAACCGGCGGGCGACCTCACGGGTGGCCAGCGGCATCGACGCGGTCATCTCGGTGTCGATGAACCCGGGCGCGATCGCGTTGATCGTCGACGCACCGTGGGCGGCGAACGCGGCCGCCGACGAGCGCACGAGACCGATGACGCCGGCCTTCGTCGCACCGTAGTTCGTCTGGCCGCGGTTACCGGCGAACCCGGTCGTCGAGGACAGGCAGACGACGCGGGACTGCTCGTTGAGCTGGTCGCTGCCCAGCAGCGCGGCGTTGATGGCCAGCTGCGACTGGAGGTTGACCGCGATGACGGAGTCCCACTGGTCGGGCTTCATGTTGGCCATCAGCTTGTCGCGGGTGATGCCGGCGTTGTGCACGAGGATATCGAGCCCGCCGGAGTAGGCGGCGAGGTGATCGAGCAGCCGCTGCGGCGCCTCAGCCGCCGCGACGTCGAGGTGCAGCGCCGTGCCGCCGACGTCGTTGGCCACGCGGGCCAGCGCCTCGCCGGCCTGCGTCAGGTCGGCGACGATGACGTTCGCGCCGTCGCGGGCGAGCACCTTCGCGATGGCGGCACCGATGCCACGCGCGGCGCCGGTGACCAGCGCGGTCTTGCCGGCCAGCGGCTGGTCCCAGTCCTTCGGGGCCGGCGCGGTGCCCGGGCCCAGCAGCAGCGGCTGCCCGTCGACGTAGGCCGACCGGCCCGAGAGCAGGAAGCGCAGCGCCGACGGCAGCGAGGCCTCGTCGGCGACCCAGAGCAGGTTGGCCGTCGAGCCGAGGCGCAGTTCCTTGGCCAGCGAGCGGACGATGCCGTCGAGGGCCTGGCGGGTGGCGTCGACGGTGATGTCGGCGCCGTCGGCGGGCAGCCCGAGCACGATCACCCGCCCGGAGGCGCCCAGCCGCTTGACGCCCGGCGCCAGGAACTCGCGCAGCGCGGCCAGGTCGGCCGGCGCCGTCACCGACCGAGCGTCCAGGACGACGGCTGCGACGCGCTCGCCGTCGGCTACGTTCTCGAGCGCCTCGACGACCTCGAGGCCGGCAGCAGTGAACAGCTTCTTCAGGGCCGCGCTCGGGCGACCCGACGTCGAGCCGAGCAGCACCGGCCCGGGC
>CAZZZE010000271.1:0-4254 GCA_964658365.1 uncultured Jatrophihabitantaceae bacterium | reverse complement strand
CCAGCCGCCCGGCCAGTTCGTAGGTGGCGTCCATCAGCTCGTCCGGGGCGTGGACGCTGTTGAGCATGCCGAGCTGCTCGGCCCGCTCGGCATCGATCATGTCGCCGGTGAGCAGCAGCTCCAGCGCGCGCGCCATGCCGATCATGCGCGGCAACAGCCAGCAGCCGCCGTCGCCGGGCACCAGGCCGACCTTGACGTAGGACATCGCCATCCGCGCGGTGGTCGAGGCCAGCCGCAGGTCGCACATCAGCGCCATGTCGAGGCCGGCGCCGACGGCCGGCCCGTTGATGGCCGCGATGACCGGCTTGTCGACCGACTCGAGCGTCAGCGGTACCCGGTGGATGTGCTCGGTGAGGGTGAGCTTGCGGTCGAGAGTGCTCTGCTCGGTGTCCTCGAGCCACTCGAGGTCGATGCCGGAACAGAACCCGGCACCGGTGCCGGTGACCACGATGACGTGCACCGCGTCGTCACGCTGGGCCTCGGCGAGTCGGTCGGCCCACTCGTCGACCATCGGCAGGGTGAATGCGTTTCGCTGGGCCGGGCGGTTGAGCCGGATGGTCGCCACCGTGTCGGTGACGTCGTACTCGAGGTCTGGCATGCAGGCACCCTTCGGGGCCGCGGCGGCCCGGCAGCGTTGACGGTCGGTAGAGAACGAAGCATAATGCATAATTTCCTCGCCATGAAAAGAGTGCCGATGACACCACACGCAGAGTCCACCCCGCCGGTCGCCGGCGGCGACGTCATCGCCGCCCGTCACGCGGTCCGTCACGAAATCGGCACCAGCCCGTTCGGCGTGCAGGACGAGATCGGCATGCTCAACCTGATGACCGACCAGTCGCGCGCCGCGGCCCTGGCCGCCGCCGACGCCAGCACCATCTACGACCTGTCCGTGGACTATCACGTGGGCATGCCGTCGTGGGCCGGCCTGGGCGATCCGACGTACCAGATCTGGATGTCGCACACCCCGCCCGGCAGCGTGAACGAGGACGTCCTGAGCCTGGGTGCCCAGCAGAACCAGCTCGTCACCTACTCCGGCGACTGCATCTCGATGTACACCCACACCGGCACCCACTTCGACAGCCTCAATCACTTCGGCCTCAACGGCTCGGTCTGGAACAACGTCACGGCCGCCGAGCACCTCGGCTCGCGGCACTGGCTCAAGAACGGCGCCGACCGGCTGCCGCCGGTCATCGCGCGCGGCATCCTGCTCGACGTCGCCGGCGCGGCCGGTGTCGACCTGCTGCCCGACTCGCACCGGATCACCCCCGAGGAGATCCAGTCGGTACTGGACAAGCAGGGCAGCGAGATCCACGTCGGCGACGTCGTGCTGATCCGCACCGGGCGCATGCAGGTGTGGAACGACGGGCCGAAGTATCTCTACAACGAGGCCGGGCTCGACCGCGAGGCGGCGATGCTCATCGCCGAGGCCGGAGCGATGGTCATCGGCGCCGACAACGTCGCCCTCGAGGTCATGCCCACCGTCGACCCCGAGAACTGGCACCCCGTGCACACCTACCTGCTGGGGGAGTGCGGCGTGCCGATCATGGAGAACGCCTGGCTGGAGGAGATCGCCGCCGCCAAGCTGTGGGAGTTCGTGTTCTTCGGCGCCGGGCTGAAGCTGCGCGGAGCCACCGCCTCGCCCATGCGGCCACTGGCGTTCCCGATCCGACCCGGCGTCACCGTCGAAGCGCCGACGGTGGCCTAGGCTCCCAGCCGTGGACGGAGTGACGAGATGACCGACTCCGCGCCGTTGCACCTCACGGTCGCGTCGCGGGTCGCCGAACGCCTGCGCACCGAGATCCGTCAGGGCGTGCTCGCCGCCGGCACGCCACTGCGGCAGAACGAGATCGCCGCCCGGCTCGGGGTCAGCAGCACGCCGGTCCGCGAGGCCTTCCAGATGCTCGAGCGCCAGGGGCTCGTCTCGCGTGAGGGCCGCCGCGGTGTCCAGGTCTTCCGCCCGTCGAGCCGCGACCTGATCAACACCTACGAGGTGCGCGGTGCTCTCGAGGGGCTGGCCTCACGGCTGGCCGCCGGGCGCCTGACCGAGACGCAGGTCAAGGCGATCAGCAAGACGATGAAGCAGATGCACGCCCCGAAGGTGGCCCAGGATGCGTTCCTGCGGCTCAACACGCAGTTCCACACCCAGATCGCGCAGGGCTGCGGTAACGCGCGGCTGGCCGACCTCATCGTTGCCGAGCAGGCGTCGACCACCGCGTTCGTGGTCTTCCTCGGCATCGACCAGGCCAGTGCACACGAGGCCGAGGGCGAGCACCAGGCCATTCTCGATGCCCTGGCCGCCCGCGACGCGCCCGCCGCGGCCCTGGCCATGTCCGCACACCTCGTCGCGCGACTCGACGCGCTGCGCACCCGGCTCGACGTCGCCGGAGAGCCCGAGGATCAGGCCGCGTCGGCCGTCGCGGGTTCCTGACCGGCTGCCCGGGCGGTGACCACCCTTGCCTTCGGAGCAGATTATGCATAATGTCTTGGGGACCACCCACTGTCCCGGATTGGCCCCTGCGTGATCGACGTCTTCAGCCACTTCGTCCCCCCGGACGTTCTGGCCCGCTTCCGCGCGCTGGCGCCGGAACTGCCCGCCCTGCGCGCCTTTTCCGCGCTGCCCGAGCTGTGGGACGTCGAGGCCCGGCTGCGCTCGCTCGAGCCGTTCCCGCAGCTGCGCCAGATCCTGAACTTCGGCAACCCGCCGGTCGAGACGTTCGGTTCGCCGCAGGTCGCCGCGGAGCTGGCCCGGGCGGCCAACGAGGCGCACGCCGCCCTGTGCGCCGCCCACCCCCAACGGTTCCCGGCGTTCACCGCGGTGCTGCCGATGTCCGACGTCGAGCTGGCCATGGCCGAGCTCGAGCACGCGCACGACGTCCTCGGCGCGCGGGGCATCCAGATCTACACCAACGTGCTGGGCCGGCCGGTCAGCGATCCGCGCTACCGCCCGATCTTCGAGGCCATGGCCGCGCGCGACCTGCCGGTGCTCGTGCACCCGTACCGCACGCCGCAGACGGCGGACTACGCCGAGGAGACGCTGTCCGAGCACGAGGTGTGGTTCACCTTCGGGTGGCCGTACGAGTCGAGCGCGTTCGCGGCCCGCATGGTGTTCAGCGGCATCTTCGAGCAGCTGCCCGAGCTCAAGATCGTCCTGCACCACTTCGGCGGGATGATCCCGTCGTTCGCGGCGCGCATCGACCTGGGCTTCGAGCAGATCTTCACCGGACCGGGCGGTGCTAACCCGGTGGCCGAACGGGCTGGCATCGCCGGGCGGGTGTCGTCGCACTACCACCGCTTCTACGCCGACACCGCGCTCAACGGGCTGGTGGCCGGCCTGCGTGCCGGCTACGACTTCTTCGGCCCCGAGCGCTCGGTCTTCGGCAGCGACGCGCCGTTCTGCCAGGACGGCGGTCGCGCGTTCGTGGCCGACACCCTGGCCGGCATCGACGCCCTCGGCCTGCCCGCCGACCAGCGGTACCGGTTGCTCGAAGGAAATGCCGTCGCGCTGTTCGGTCTCAACGTCCAGACCGCCGCCCGGACGGGCGCCGACCGATGATTGTCTGGAGCACGCCATGAGCGCACCGGCCCTGCTCGACCTCGGGCGGCAGCCGCTGACCGGCTTCGCGCTGGCCACCGTCGCCGACGGCGCCGGCTCCGCACCTGCGCTCGTCACCGACGGCGCGGTGATCGACCTGCGCTCCGCGGCCGCCGCCGCCGGGGTTGAGCTGGCCGGCGGCGACCCGCGCGTCGCCGTGCTCGACCTGCTCGAGAGCTGGCCGCAGTCCTTCGACGCCCTGCAGCGCGTCGCCGACTTCGTCGCCTCCGCCGGCGCCGGCGACGAGCGGATCGTCACCGTGGACCCGGCCGCGCGGCTGCTGGCGCCGGTGCCGCGCCCGTCGAAGATGGTGTATTCCGCGCAGAACTACCCCGACCACGTCGAGGAGATGCGCAAGGCCCGCAGGTTCGGCTTCAACGACGTCGACGTCGACCAGGAGCGCGACTTCACCGGCGCCAAGAACGGTGCCCGGCCCTACATGTTCCTCAAGGCCCCGAGTTGCCTCACCGGGCCGTACGACGACGTCGTGCTGCCGCCCGAGGTCGAGCAGCTGGACTGGGAGGTCGAGCTCGCGGTCGTGCTCGGCCGCTCGGCCACCCGCGTCCCGGCCGGCAAGGCGATGGACCACGTCGCCGGGTTCATGACCACCAACGACTTCTCGGCCCGCAACCTGCTCTTCCGCCCCGACCGCGAGCGGCTGC
>CAZZZE010000270.1:0-4287 GCA_964658365.1 uncultured Jatrophihabitantaceae bacterium | reverse complement strand
GCCGCCCGAGCGGCTTGAGCTGGCGGCGCAGCTCGGCGGTGAGGTCGGTGACGCGCGTCAGGTTTGCCTGCATCGCGTCGAGCTTGCGCATGGCCTTTTCCTTGCGCTTGCGGTGCTTGAGGACGCCGGCCGCCTCCTCGATGAAGCCGCGGCGCTCCTCGGGACGGGCCTGCAGGACGGCGTCGAGCTGGCCCTGGCCGACGATGACGTGCATCTCGCGGCCGATGCCGGAGTCGGACAGCAGTTCCTGGATGTCGAGCAGTCGGGCGCTCTCACCGTTGATCTCGTACTCGCTGCTGCCCTCGCGGAACATCCGCCGGGTGATCGAGACCTCGGCGAAGTCGATGGGCAGGGCGCCGTCGTGGTTGTCGATGGTGAGCGTGACCTCGGCCCGGCCCAGCGGCGGGCGCCCGGCGGTGCCGGCGAAGATGACGTCCTCCATCTTGCCGCCGCGCAAGGCCTTGGCGCCCTGCTCGCCCAGGACCCAGGCAATGGCGTCGACGACATTGCTCTTGCCCGAGCCGTTGGGGCCCACGACGGCGGTGATGCCCGGCTCGAAGCGCAGCGTCGTGGCCGAGGCGAAGGACTTGAAGCCCCGCAACGTCAACGACTTGAGGTGCACGAAACTCCCGGGATGGACGGCCACCGACAACACCTGCGACGGCGAGCTGCCGACGAACCTACCGCCCCGGACCGGGTGGCGGGCTACCCGTCCGTGCAGGCGGGCGCCGACACCGCGGCGCGCGAGCACCCGAGCGGACGGACACGCGCTTGCGGCGCCGCCCGCAGTGTGCGGTCAGGCGAGAACGGGCTCGGCGGAACCGGTGAAGTTGTGCAGCTCGAGGTCACGGAGATCGAGGTCGCCGGCGTGCTCGGTGCGCAGCTCGGCGAGCTGGGCCTCGAGCTCGGCCACCCGGCGGCGCAGCCGGGTCACCTCGTAGGCGAGGACGTGCTCGTTGGACGTGCCGACGTATCCCACCAAGGCGCGTGCCATGTTGGCGACCTTCCACTTCCGATGTGCCTGCGAGGCCTGCCGACCGGAACTGCTGGTCGGCATGATCAGCCGCAGAACGTGTGCGTTGTGGTGACCGCAGCGGGAGAGTGTCGCGGAGCGCGCAGGCTCCCGCTCAGTCACTTCATGGTCCCACTCGGCGACGTACCGGGTCAACACGGGCGCGCTGTGCGCGAGCTGCGAGGCGGCCGTGGCGCGCGTTGGCAGGTCGGGCAGAAGAAGCTGGAGCGGTTCATGAACGCCGCCCGGCGCACGGCGGTGCCGCAGCGCGGGCACGGGCGGCCCTGCTGTCCGTACACGGCCAGGGAGCGGTCGAAGTACCCACTCTGCCCGTTGACGTTCACGTAGAGCGCGTCGAAGGAGGTGCCGCCGGCTCGCAGCGCCGCCCCAAGGACGTCGCGCACGTGGTCGAGCAGGTCGGCGATCGCGCCCCTGGTCAGGCTTCGTGTCCGACGCTGTCCGTGCAGCATGGCGCGCCACAACGACTCGTCGGCGTAGATGTTGCCGATCCCCGAGATCAGCGTCTGATCGAGCAGCGCCCGCTTGAGCTCGGTGTTGCGGGCCCGCAGCCTGGCGGCGAACGCTGCATCGTCGAAGTGCGGGTCGAGCGGGTCGCGGGCGATGTGCGCGATCTGGCCCGGGAGGCGCTCAACGGGCCGATCGGTCGCCGCAACGAGCTGGTCGAGCAGCACCCCGCCGAAGGTGCGCTGGTCTACGAAGCGCAGCTCCGGGCCGCCGTCGGTGAAGGTCGCCCGCACGTGCAGGTGCTTCTCCTCCGGGGCGTCGAGGGGCTGGACGAGCAGCTGCCCGCTCATGCCCAGGTGCCCGATGAGCGCCACGTCGCGCGGGCCGCCGTCGTCGCCCAGCGGCAGCCACAGGTACTTCCCGCGCCGGGACGCGCCCAGCACGGTCAGTCCCCGCAGCCGGGCCTCGAGGTCGGCGCCGCCGCCCACGTGCCGACGCACCGCCCGCGGGTGGCGGACCTCGACGGTGGCGACGGTTCGGCCGGTGACCCAGCGGTCGAGCCCGGCGCGCACGGTCTCGACCTCGGGAAGCTCGGGCACCGATCAGCCGTGCCCCTCGGCCGCAGCGGCGGCGCGGACGATCTCGCCAGGCAGCTCGGTTCCGCCGGTGCGCGCCGAGATCGCCCGCCAGGCGGTCTCGGCGGCCTGCTGCTCGGCCTCCTTCTTGCTGCGACCCGTCGAGGGCGGGAAGAGCTCGCCGGCGACGTGCGCCTGCGCGGTGAAGGTCTTCTCGTGGTCGGGCCCGCTCGAGGACATGACGTACTCGGGGACGCCCAGGTTCTGCTCGGCGGTGAGCTCCTGCAGGCTGGTCTTCCAGTCCAGACCCGCGCCCGCGCTGGCCGCGTCCAGCAGCAGCCCGTCGAACAGGTCGTGGATGACCCGCGTGGCCACCTCGAGGCCGAGGTCGACGTAGATGCAGCCCAGGACGGCCTCGAGGGTGTCGGCCAGGATGCTGAGCTTGTCGCGCCCGCCGGTGCCCTCCTCGCCGCGGCCGAGCAGCAGGTACGCGCCGAGACCGCCGGGCCCGATCGTGCGGGCGATGCCGGCCAGCGCCCGCATGTTGACCACGGATGCGCGCAGCTTGGCCAGCCGGCCCTCGGGCAGCTCGGGATGGCCGCGATACAGGGTGTCGGTGACGACGATGCCCAGGACGGCGTCGCCGAGGAACTCGAGCCGCTCGTTGTGCGGCAGGCCGCCGTGCTCGTAGGCGTAGGAGCGGTGCGTCAGGGCGCGCCGAAGCTGGTCGGGGTCGAGCCGGACCCCGAGCGCTTCTTCCAGGCCGCGTTGGTCAGCGGGGGTGGTGTCCTCGGTCATGCCTACCTTCGCACGATGCGCGGGATGTCGCCCGGAACGGACCGGGGTCAGACGGCGAGGACCTGCTTGCCGTCGTACTGGCCGCAGTTGGCGCACGCGGTGTGCGGCAGCTTCATCTCGCCGCACGCGCGGTTCGGGCACACGACCAGCGTCGCCGGGGTCGTCTTCCACTGCGAGCGACGGGACCGGGTGTTGCTGCGCGACATCTTCCGCTTCGGAACAGCCATGGTGGAACTCCTCTGTACAGCGCACCGTCGGTGCGTGGTCTGGTGTGTATCACGCGCTAGGAACCGTCGACCACCGTAGGCGTCGATTCGGTGAAGGCGGCGAGCGCCGCCCAGCGCGGGTCGAGCGATTCGTGGGCGTGCCCGGCCGGCAGGTCGTCGAGACGCTGCCCGCACTCGGGGCACAGTCCGGGGCAGTCGGGGCGGCACAGCGGGGTCCACGGCAGCGCCAGCACGACGGTGTCGCGAACGACCGGCTCGACGTCGACGAGTTCGCCGTCGACCCGGTAGACCTCGTCGTGCTCGGTGGTCTCGGCGGTCGCGCTGGCCGCGTAGGCGAACAGCTCGCACACGTCGACGACGAGCTCGTCGGTGATCGGGTCCAGGCACCGGGCGCACTGGCCGGTGAGCGGAGCGGCGACACTGCCGGTGACAAGGACGCCCTCGGTGACCGACTCCAGGCGCAGGTCGAGCTCGAGGTCGGCTCCGGCCGGCACCCCGATGACGTCGAGCCCGAAGCCCTCGGTGGCGGTCACCGTGCGCCGGTACTCACGCAGTGCCCCCGGCTGGCGGCCGAGTTCGCGCAGGTCGAAGACGAACGGGCTGCGGGGCTGGCTCTTCAGCGCCTCGCGCGGCGTTCGGGACTTCGCTGCGTCTCGCGGTGTCTGCGGCATCGTTTCGGTACGTCGTCGGCGGTGATGGGATGGCCTTCGCCCGGCGCCGGAGCGCGGTCGGACGGGTCGAGACCGTCATCCAGCCTAACCGAGCGGCGCACCTAGGCCGAAATCGACGACCAGCCGTCGTCGTCGCGCGCGGCGGCAGCGGCGTCGGCGGGGGCGTCCGGGGCGCCCAGCGGGCCCTGTGAGGTCCAGGCCGTGGCCCGTCGCTGGGCGAGCGCGGTGCGGCCCTGCTCGGCGGTCTGCGCCGAGCGGTGCAGCACCGCTGCGAGGTCGTCGAGCGTGCGCTCGGCGTAGTTCTCGGCGTCGGTGGTGAGCTTGATCGCGTAGCGCTCGGCCTCCGAGCGGGCCTGCTGGGCGTAGGCGTTCGCATCGGCGCGCACCCGCTGGTCGTAGTGCTGGGCCTCGCCGGTGAGCTGGCGCTGGTAGGCCTCGGCGTCCTCGCGCAGGGCGCTGGCGGCCTGGGCGGCGCCCTGGTGGACGGCGGTCGCCGAGATGAGACGGGCGTGCTCCTCGCGCGCCGCGGCGCGGACGGC